>NZ_VKDB01000019.1 GCF_007280555.1 Deinococcus detaillensis
ATTGCCATTTGTTCGGGCAAGCTGCGCGGCGTCTCGCTTGAAGTCAGCGGTATAGATTCGGCGATTCGTCATGATGGGCCTCCTATTGTCGAGGCTTATCTTCATCTACGCAAAGCTATTGGGTCACCCTCAATGTGCGCGATGTACATCGTGTGCGTCTGACACCAGGAGAAGCTGTCTTTTCTATCCTTAAGCGTGCTGAGGACCGAACCGCTAGAGACGAGGCACTGATTGTTCGGTTGCACAAAGCATCAGCAGACCTTCGTGAAACAGTCGACCTGGCGCAGACCTTCGCCGCTCTGCTCCGAGACCGGAGTGCTGATGGATTGTCCGCCTGGTTAGACCGCGCCACGGATGGCGCGGTCCAGATCTTGGCTCGATTTGCGCGGAGCCTTCGAGCCGAAGGGGCAGCGCTGGTCGCCGCCTTCACGTCGTCCTGGAGCAATGGTCAGGTGGAGAGTCAGGTCAATCGTCTGAAGGCGTTGAAACGACAGATGTATGGCCGGGCAAAACTCGATTTACTCGAACGTCGATTTTTGGCGGGCCCGTAGCACCAAAAGTAGGTAAGACCCGCTGAAATATGAATTTGTCTTTCGAGAGGAGTTCCGTAAGATTCAGGAATTACGGGATGGAGCCGACAGATTTTTGGGCTGGTACAACCGCGTTCGGCTGCACTCCACCTTGGGCTATGCCTGTCCCTGGGCTAAGCTGTTTGAGACGGCAAAGGCTCGCAACGCCGCTTGAAAGATTTCTTGGAGCACTACCCTCTCCTATTAAAGCGGTGTACCTATCACCCTAAAGCTTTCCCTGAATCTGCTGTCCGATTCTGTTCACGGCGGCCAAGCAGCTGGCGATGAGTTTGACTTCGTGCTCCGGCGTGAGGCGTGCCAAAGGCCCTGAGATCGCCAAGCTTCCGACGATCCGGTGCTGTGTCCCCAAGATAGGAGCCGCAATGGAGAAGGCCTCCGCTTCGAAATCGCCCCTGGCGACGTAATACCCTTGTTCTCTGATTTGCCTGATCTCACGCGCCAGCGTGGAGTGTCCGGATGGATCCGGAGCCGATTCGTTGAGGGCCAGTATCTGCTCCAGCAACTTTGGGTCGTCGTAAGCGAGGTATACCTTGCCACTGCCGCCGAGATGAAGGGGGCCACGTTTGCCGATCTCGGAAACCACCCGCACATTTTGAAGCGATTCACGCAAATCCAAAATGATCACTTCTAGTCCGGAACGCTGAACGAGGTGAACACTTTCTTGAGTTTCACGCCATACCTGATCGAGGTCTGCGGCGGCGTACTCGATCAAGGGAAACTGTTGATTGGCGTGGTGGCCCAAGTTCAGTGCGCTGTAACCCAATCGGTAGCGCTTGAGTGGTGTCTTCAGGATGTACCCGTGCAGCCGGAGAGTATGAAGGAGCCGGTTGGTCTGACTCACACTCAGCTGACAACGCCCCGAAATTTCTTGCAGGCTCTGATCGGGCTCCCGGGCGATGTGCGCCAGGACAGAGAAAGCGGCGTCGACCGAAGCGACAAGGTACGGATCTGTATAGAGGGGTGTCTTGACAGGTGGCATAGATCAACTCCTAAAATAGACCAACCACAATCACAAGAAAATTTAGACTGGCGCTTCTACGTTCACTTTCCGAAAACACATTTCGCCTAGCGAAATCCTACACCTTCTGGAGGAACCCATGTTGAACAAACGTCTTTGGATCGCCCTGAGCGCCGCGCTCCTGCTTTCTCCTGCGCAGGCGGTCAGCAACCCAGATACCTTGTACTTTGGCGTGTACTTTGAACCCGCCAGCATCGATGCCCACGCCATTACCGAATGGGCGGGCATGTGGCTCGACGACAACATCTACGAAACCTTGGTGCGTTACAAGACCAAGTCGGTTGGCGGCAAGCTGGAGGGCACGACCACCCTTCAACCTTGGTTGGCCCAGAAGTACACCGCCAGCAACGGCGGCAAGACCTACACATTCGAGTTACGCAAAAATGTGAAATTTCAAGACGGCACTGCTCTGACTGCCGACGACGTGCAGTTCTCGCTTCAGCGTGTACTGGCGCTTGACCTCGGCCCGGCCAAGCAACTCAAGGACTGCGTAGATCCTGCGGGCATCAAAGTTCTCGATCCGCTCCGTGTTCAAGTTGATCTCAAGAACAGCTGTCCGAGCTTTTTGGCCTTGCTGGCTCAGACCAACACGGGGGCCATTATGAGCAAGACGTACGTCAATAAGAACGGCGGCGTCAAGCCCGGTCAGCTCAACGATTATCTGAGGACGCACGGCATGGGCACTGGGCCGTTTACGATGGGCGACACCACTGCTGGCGTGAAGTTCGAACTGAACGCCAATCCCAATTACTGGGGCGGAAAACCCAAACTCGCCAAGATCGTTTTTCGGGTGATCAAAGACCTCTCAAACCAGTATCTGCTGCTGCGGCAAGGCCAGTTAGACGTTGTCTACAACCTGCCTTCCGAGCTGCTGGAACAGTCCATGAAGGAACCCAGCTTAACGGTCAACAAGCAGTCTGCCATCGGCGCACAGACCTTGTACATGAACAACACCCAAAAGCCATTCAACGATCCCAAGGTCAGGCAAGCGCTCATGTACGCCGTCAATCAGCAAGAACTGTCCGACGCGGCGACCTTGGGGATTGCCAAACCCTCACGGAGCGTACTGCCTGGCGCTCTGCCGGGGTACACCGGCAACGAGTGGCCTTACAAAACCAACCTGGATAAAGCCAAGTCGCTGCTCAAAGAAGCTGGCTATCCCAGCGGCTTTGCGAGCACCATCTACTACAACAGTGGCAATGCCGAACGCGAAAAGACGGCTGTCACCCTTCAAGCGCAGCTCGCCAAAGTGGGCATCAAGGTCGACGTGCGCTCGGTGGCTTGGCCTACCTTCGTTGACGGGTACCAGACCGGGAAATTCCCGATGTTTGTCGTGAGTAACTTGGCCGCGCCGATTCTCGATCAGTACATGACTCAGAACTTCGATTCGGGCAGCGCCGGGGCGGGAGGCAACTACAGCTTTTACAAAAACCCGGCGGTCGACAAGATGATCGCTCAGCTCTCGGCCACCACCGCCCCAGCAGACCGCAACGCGCTTGCCCGGCGCTTGCAAAAGACCATCAACACCGACCTGCCGCTCGCGCCCCTCTACGACGTCAGCTTGTACTACGTGATGCAGAAATGGGTGAAAGGCTGGACGCTGTATCCCAGCGGCAACTGGTACTTCAAAGATGTCAGCAAGGAGTAGTTGGTGCTGACCTATCTGCTGCGCCGACTGCTGCTGGTTCCACTGATTGTCCTGGCGATCAGCTTGGTGACATTTATCTTGGTGCATCTGGTGCCGGGCGATCCGGCGAGCTTGTATTTCGGCGGGCAGGCTGTCAGCGAGGAAGCCCTACAAAATGTTCGCCGCCAGTGGGGCTTAGATTTGCCGCTGCCGGTGCAGTACTTGTATTACTTGGGCGGGGTCATGCGCGGCAATCTCGGCGTGGCGACCCACACGGGCCAAAGTGTACTCAGCGATATCGCGGCTCGGCTGCCGGCCACCGTTGAACTCACGCTTATCGGGATGCTGCTCGCGGTGCTGATCGGCGTACCCCTGGCTGTAGTCGCAGCGACGCGCCGCAACGGCTGGATCGATCATACGGTGCGGACGCTGTCGCTCATTACGTTGGGCGTACCGACGTTCTGGGCGGGCATCGTCATCATCTATCTGTTCAACTTCGTGTGGCGGCTGCTTCCCCCAGCGGTAGGCCGCCTTCCTATCGACGCTAATCCTCCGACAGACATCACCGGTTTGTACTTGCTCGACAGTTTACTGACTGGCAATTTCTCCACTTTCGGTGCAACCGCTTTTCAATTGATCGCGCCAGCTCTGACGGTCGCGCTCGGCGTGATTGCGGTGATCATACGAATGCTGCGCTCCAGTATGGTCGAGCAGATCAACCAAGACTATGTCCGCACAGCCCGTGCTAAGGGCCTGACCTCACGTCAGGTGATGTTCAAGCACGCGCTCAGGAACGCCATTATTCCCACGATCACAGTGGTCGGCATTCAGCTCGGCTACCTGCTATCAGGCAATGCACTCGTCGAAACGGTCTTTTCTTGGCCGGGAATCGGGCTGTATTTCATCGACTCGATCCAGAGTCTCGATTACGCGGCGGTTTTGGGCGTCTCGATGATCGCCGCGCTGATCTTTGCTTTGGTGAATTTAGGCGTTGACCTGCTGTACGCCGCCATAGACCCAAGGATTCAGTACGGATGACAACGACAACTGCAACACCGACGCAAACATCCAGGCGGCAACTGTGGCGTAAAGTGAGCCGCAACCGCTTGACCCTCTTGGGCCTGTTCATCATCGGCGTCATGGTGCTCGCCGTTGTGCTGGCTCCGTGGCTGGCCCCATATGACCCTGTTCAGGTCGAGGTGGCCAGCAAGTTGCAGCCGCCCAGCGCTCAGCACTGGATGGGAACCGACCAATATGGCCGTGACGTTCTCGCCCGGATCATCTACGGCACAAGGTACGATTTATTGATCGCGGTCAGCGCTGTTGCCCTCGCCGCAGGAGTCGGCACGCCGCTGGGGATGATCGCAGGCTATTTCGGGGGCCGCACTGAGGGCGTCATCATGCGCTGCATGGACCTTTTATTGGTGTTCCCGGACATCTTGCTGGCGATCACCCTGGCCGCTGTCCTCGGCCCCAGCTTGAGCAACGCTATTTTGGCAGTGAGCATCATCGGAATCGCCGGGTACGCACGGCTCGCGCACAGCTCGACGCTGACGGCGCGGGAGCTGATGTATGTCGAGGCGGCCCGGGCAGTCGGCATGAGTACGCCCCAGATCATCCGCAAAGCCATTTTGCCCAATATCGTTTCTCCCATCATGATCCGCGCCACTTTGGGGATGGGCTTTGCCGTTTTGCTGGCGGCCAGCTTGGGATTCATCGGTCTGGGTGCCCAGCCGCCGACGCCGGAGTGGGGAGCGATGATCAACGAAGGACGCACGCAGATCATCTCCGGAGCCTGGTGGACATCGGTCTTTCCGGGCCTGGCCATCGTTTTGCTCGTCACCGGTTTTAATTTGCTCGGCGACGGCCTGCGCGACATTTTCGATCCCCGAGCCGCTTACTGAGTAGTGCACTGGAGGAAGTATGATCAAAGGTATACCGCTGGACGAAACCCGTACGCGTGTCTCCCGTTTCACCGAGACGTTTCCCCCGGAGATGATGGGGGCAGTCCTTTCCGACGATCAGTACATCTATTATCTGTGCGCTTTTCACTTCATCCCGACTGAACGCCCCATCATGCTGGTCATTACGCGGGAAGGCGAGCGCATTTTGTTTGTGCCGCGCCTTGAAGAAGAACACGCCAAACAGGCCTCACACGCCGACCGGGTCGTGAGCTACCCCGAGTATCCGGGTGAGGTGCATCCGCTCAAGCTCTTCGTGAAGCTGCTCGAAGAGCTTGGACTCGGCCAGGGGACATTGGGTATCGACTACGACGGTTACCCCCATGTGCTCGGCTATCAGGGGCCGGTTCTGTCGGAGCTGATCAGCAATCCACTGCGGCGGATGCATCCGGAACTCGACCGTTTGATCGCGGTCAAATCGCCCTTCGAAATTGAACTGATCCGCGAAAGCTGCCGCTGGGGCAACTTGGCCCACCGCCTTTTGCAGAAGTACACCCGCGTGGGCGAAATCGAAACCGAGGTCAGCATGCGGGCCTCTCAGGAAGCGACGCGGATCATGGTGGAAACCCTCGCGCCGTACCACAAATCCAACAGCCGCTGGCAAGAAGGGGCCGTCGCCGGATACCGGGGCCAGATCGGTCGGAATTCCAGCGTGCCGCACGCGGTTGGGGCCAATCTGGTCTTTAAGGAAGGCGACGTGCTGGTGACCGGCGCTGCTTCTGCGGTCTGGGGCTATCTCAGCGAACTCGAGCGCACCATGATCATCGGGACGCCCACTGCCAAGCAAAAAACCTACTTTGATCACATGATCGCCGTGCAAGACATCGCCTTTGAGAGCATGCGGGCGGGCGTGACCGCTTCCAGCGTCGACCAAGCGGTTCGGCAGTACTTCAGCAAACACCACCTCGAGCCGTACTGGCGACACCACACCGGCCACAGCATCAGCATGCGCTACCACGAGGGGCCGTATCTGGACACTGGCGACCACTCCATTTTGGAAGCAGGCATGGTGTTCACGGTCGAGCCGGGAATCTATGATCCGGAAGTGGGTGGCTTCCGGCATTCCGATACCGTGATGGTCACGCAGCAGGGCGTGGAGTTTCTCACCTACTATCCGCGTGACTTGGAGAGCCTGACATTACCGGTCTGATGCTCGTCTTTGCCGGAGCAGACCGCTCACGGCCAAGTATTCTGACTGCAAACCGTTCGAAATCTCACCGGGTGCAGCGCGTAGGCACCTCTACAAAAGGACTCAAGTGAGCGAGAATTCTGATAAACCAGCTTTGGAAGTCGAGATCAAACGCGCCGAGAAGCCGGAAGCAAAGCCCCGCGACGAGATCAGTGTCACCCGGCACAGCATCACGGTAAATGGCCAGACCCTGAACTACACCGCCACCGCCGGAACGATGGTGCTGGCCGAGGAAAAACACAACAAAGACGGCGAATTTGACGGCAACTTGGAACGTGCGCGGATTTTTTTCGTGGCGTACGCCTTAGACGATCAGCATCCGGAGGAGCGTCCGGTGACGTTTGCCTACAACGGTGGGCCTGGAAGTCCTTCACTGTGGCTGCACCTGGGCCTGCTCGGGCCGCGCCGGGTGGTCATGGGCGACGCCGGGCAGCTCACTGGGCCGCCTTATCAGCTCACCGACAACGAATTCACACTGCTCACCCACACGGACCTCGTCTTCATCGATCCGGTCAGTACCGGGTACTCCCGCGTCATAGAAGGAGAAAATCCCAGCGATTATCACGGTTTCAAAAAGGACATCGAGTCGGTCGGTGATTTTATCCGGTTGTGGACGGCCCGTGCCGGGCGCTGGCTGAGTCCTAAATTTCTTATCGGCGAAAGTTACGGCACCCTGCGTTCGGCGGGCCTCAGCGGCTACTTGCAAGAAAGGCACGGCTTGTTTCTGAACGGCCTGATGCTGATCAGCGCCATCCTCGATTACGCGACAGTTGACACGACGCCGGGGCACGACCTCGCCTACGTGACCCATCTGCCGACGCAGGTGGCGACCGCTTGGTATCACGGCAAACTCGGCAAACAACGCTCACTGGAAACTGTTCTGCGGGAAGCGGAAGCGTTTGCGGACAATGAATACGCCAGTGCCCTGCACCTCGGAGCGCGGCTGACCCCCTCGGCTCGCCGCCAGATCGCTCAGCAGTACGCTCAGATGACAGGTCTGAGTGAGAATTTCGTTTTGCAAAACGACCTGCGCGTTCCGCTCTCACGCTTTTGCAAGGAACTCCTGCGCGATCAGGAATTGACCGTGGGCCGCTTGGATAGCCGCTTTACCGGGATCGACCGAGATGCGGGCGGCAGCAGCACCGACTACGACCCCAGCTACAGCGCCATCCTCGGCCCGTACACAGCCACAATGAATCATTATGTCCGCCAAGAACTGCACTTCGAGTCCGATCTGGCCTACGAAGTGCTCTCCGGACGGACTCAGCCGTGGAGCTTCAAAGATTTCGAGAATCGTCACGTCCGCGTCTCAGATACTTTGAGAAGCGCCATGCACCAAAATCCGCATCTCAAGGTGATGGTGGCCGCCGGTTACTATGATTTCGCCACACCTTACTGGGCAATGCGGCATACTTTCGATCACCTGCAACTGAACCAGCAACTGCGGGGCAACATCCGTGAAGCCTACTATGAAGCGGGCCACATGATGTATGTTCACCTCCCGAGTTTGGCGCAGCAGCACCGAGATCTCAGTGAATTCATTCAATGGGCCTCGAAAGCCTGATCAATTTTGCACATGCGGAAAAAAACCAGCGTCCAACCGACTTTGAGCGTTAGAAGTCGGTCTGGGCGTTTTGGTTACGCTTGATCAACGGGAGCCTGGCTTCACTTGGGGCAATAGTCCGAATGCTAAGTGTTACTTCAGAACAGACCGGCTAAGTAAGATTAAATGGAGTCTCTAGAGGCACCTTCTATGATTATGTATAGAGAGTGCCTTTCTTCGGAGATATTTGTCATGAGCTTTGCCGAACTGTTAAGGGAAAACCTCAAAATCAAGCTGCCAAAATCCGTTACAATAAGGTATGCACGATTTTACCGCAGCCCGGTGTGAACGCCTTGAACGTCAGGTCAAAGAACTTGCCGCGTTCAGCGATTCTGCCGTAGGAGTAACCCGCCTGACGTTCAGTGAGCGTTACGTGGACGCCCTCAAATCCCTCACAGCGCTCGCCACTTCACTGGGCTGCCAAGTACACAGCGACGAAGCCGGTAATTTCCACATCACCTCGGCAGCAGCGCAAAAACTCGGCTGGACGGTCGCCGTCGGCTCGCATATCGACAGTGTGCCGATGGGCGGGGCTTATGACGGCGTGGCCGGCGTGCTCTGCGGCTTTGATCTTCTTTACAGTTACCCAGAAATTCCCATCACGGTAGTGATTTTTGCAGAAGAGGAAGGAGCGAGCTTTGCGGGGGGATTGGTTGGAAGCCGGTTTACTGCTGGAAAGCTGACTGCCGCAGACCTCGAACAGCTGTTGGACGGCAATGGAAGGTCATTTGCCGAGGGAGCACGACGGACACGGGAGGCAGTCAACGTGCCGCAACTTTTGAACACTGGCACACCACACTGGCGCCAGTATTTGGAAATTCACATCGAGCAGGGGAGAGTGCTGCAAGACGGCGGCGCACGGCTGGGTGTGGTGACCGACATCGTGGGGTTGATTCAGGCGGAGCTGATTTTTTTTGGCCGCGCCGACCATGCGGGGACCACCCCTATGACGGCCCGCAGTGACGCAGGCGTAACCGCCGCTCAATTCGTCGTCGATCTTGAAGAATTGGTTCGGCAGACTAGAGAAAAGGCCGTCGGGACAGTCGGGGTTCTGGAATTCGGGCCGGGGGCGGCAAATGTCGTTCCGGGCCGCGCACGCCTGAGCCTCGACCTCCGTGACCCAGATGAATCGAACCTGCGCTCACTTGCTGACCGGGTTAAGTTGCGTGCTCAGGCTCTGGCGGCCCAGCGCAATCAGCAGTTCACGTACCGGGAAGAACTGTTCAGTGCGCCGGTTCCCCTTGATCAGTCCGTGGTTGATGGTCTTGGGGAAGCGGCCAAGCAACAGGGAATCCAAACGCAGCGCATGGTGAGCGGCGCAGGCCATGACGCCATGATGATGGCCGGCCTCGTTCCGACGGGAATGCTTTTCATCCCCTGTCTGAACGGCGTCAGCCATTCGCCAGAAGAATGGGCCGATGTTCAGGATCTGGTGCTCGCCGCCGATATCATGGCCACGTATCTGCACAACGCTTTTGGTCTGACTCAATAGTTTGGTGGTGCCTCTTCCTAGCCACTCCGTGCGGTGACGCCATGCCCGGTGTGCGTTGGGCGACCTCAGCGCAACTCTCCGCGCTGATGAGTGGTCAAACGGCTTGTGCTTTGAAGTTTGCGGTGTATTGCGAACTGAGCACCGGCATGTCAGTCTCCAATGTGGATCAGCTTGAACTTCTTCACAACCCCCTGCCAAGACCGCTTTTATAATGAATCAATACGATAAAAGGTGTAATAGACGTGTAAGAAAGTGGAGGTTAAGCTTTGTGGGAAGTTCTACAGAGCCCTTTCCGGATGGATAGTGCGTACACGCTCACAAGGAGCTCAAGATGACGCACTTGCTTTCCTTCCCCCCTTCTCTATCAGGACGTACCCTGCTCCGTCAGGCCATCTCGATCAACACCGAACTGACGTTGCTGCTTGATCCCCAGTGCCGGGTTCTTTTTTTCAATCCAGCTGTTCAGGCGTTGCTCGGTGATTCGGCAGAGATTTTGCTGGGGCGGGAGCTGGCTTCTTGGATTCATTCTGACGATCAACACGCCCTGAAGAGTTCATACCAGCGCACTCCAGCTGCAAATCCTGCCGAGACTCTACGGGTGCGCGTTCGGCAGACCAACGGTGAATGGCTGTGGGTCAGCGCTTCTTGGGTGTCCTTCCTGAATAACCCGGACGTGCAGGCAACCATGGTGCAATTTCGCCCTGAGCCGCACCACCAAGACCAGCACCGCCAAGATCAGCACCGCAGGGCGCTATGGGAAATGACTCAGGTCATGAACAGCACTGGCCACCTCTCTGAGGTTATTAGCGCCCTGCTCACCACCGGCCTTCAGTTGCTCGGCGCTTCATCAGGCAGTTTGCGTTTAATCAGCGCCGATGGACGGCAGCTTGAACTGAGTGGTCAAGCGGGCTTTGCAAATCAGGGCATACAGCTGATGGACGACCTCCCCCTGATGCTCAGGACGCCGGTAACCGATGTGGCCCGCAGCGGTGAAGCTCTTTTTTTGGATCACCAGAAGTTCCAGACCCTTTACCCGGACGTCTATCAGCGCTATGGCCTGAGCTTTCAGAGCGCTGCCGCCCTGCCGCTCAGCATCGGAGAGCGGCTGATCGGGGTGTTCGCGCTTGGGTTTAAAGAAGACCACGACTTCAGTGCTCAGGAGCAGACCTTTTTTCAGATGGTCGCCAGTTTGTGTGCGCTCGCCTTGGACTGCCGCTGCCTTTCTCAGGAACTCAAGCGTGAACAAGACTGGTCACAGGCGGTCAACCTCAACAGCTCCGACATCGTCACGGTCTTTGATGATCAGGGTTTGATCCGCTATGAAAGTGGATCGATCGAGCGCATCCTGGGCTACGGGGCGACCGATCTGCTCGGAAAAAGCATTTATGCGCTGATTGACCCGGATCACCACGCCCGCGTGCAGGCGGCCTTGGCGCAGCTCTCGCCCGGCGGCGATCCGGTGACCGTGATCTTTCGCTGCCTGCACCAGGGTGGGCACTGGATCTGGCTCGAAAGCATCGCCACCGACCTCCGGCACCAACCACACGTCAGCGGCGTGCTGGCCAATTCGCGTGATGTCACCGCCCGTGAGGAAGCCCGCACCGTGCAGCAAGACATCCTCGACCAGCTGAGTCTCAGCGAGCGCAATTTCAAGCGCTTGGCCGACCACTCCAGAGACCTCGTGCGTCAGTACGCCCTCGATGGCAGCGTGATTTACGCTTCGCCGACGGCGCAGGACTTGCTCGGCTATAACAGCGAAGACCTGCTGGGGCCTGACCCGCTGCACCACGTCCATGAAGAGGATCTCCCGGCACTTGAGCAAGCCTTTCAACGCCGGTTTACCGCCGCTTTTGAACACGAGAAATTCGAATACCGCTTGCGGCGGCGTGACGGAACCTACGTATGGGTAGAAACGGTCTTCAAGGCGGTACGTGATCCTGAGACTCAGGCCATTACCGCGTTCGTCGACACGTCCAGGGACATCGACCAGCGCAAACAAGCCGAGCAGCACCTCAAGGTTCAGCTGGACCGTTACCACCACCTGCTGGACTTCACTGCTTCGCTCGAACAGCTGTGTGACCCGGCGGCCCTGACTGCCGAAGCGCTCCACAAGAGCCTCGAACTCACCGAGTATGACTACGGCTACGCCTTTGCCTGTAGCGCCTCTGGGCTGACATTTGAAGCGCAGGCTGGGCTGAACTCAGCGCCGATCAGCGAATTCATGGATCAACTGCGCCTCCACGCCTTTACGCCGCTGGCTGAGCAGGCCGTCCGCAGAGGAGAAGCTTACTTCGCGGTGGATGAGCAAGCCTTCCTCGATCCACCCGAGGAGCTGCCGCGCCCGCACTGGCGATCCCTGTGCGTGCTGCCGATTCTCCGGCAAGGCACCTTGATGTCCCTGCTGGTGTTCGGGACGAGCAGCCGGATAACCACCAGCCAGGACACCCGTCAGCTGCTGCAAAATGTCGCGGCCCGTCTGAGCCACGCCCTCGAGCGCGGCCACCACATCGAGCAGCTCAACATCTCACGCGAAGAAACCCTGCGGGCTTTGGGCTTGGCGCTGGAATACCGCGACTACGAAACCAAAGGCCACACCGACCGGGTGGTGTTGTTCACCGAGCACCTCGGCCGGGCCCTGAACTTTTTGCCTGCCGATCAAGACGCTCTGCGCTGGGGGGCTTTTTTGCACGACACCGGGAAGGTCGCCATTCCCGACAACATCCTCCTGAAACCCGGCAAGCTCACCCCTGAGGAATGGACCGTCATTCGGCGGCACCCCAGCATCGGGTACGAGATGCTGCACCACATCCCTTCGCTGCCCCCAGCGACGCTGGAAGTGGTCTTGTATCACCAGGAGCGCTGGAACGGCAGCGGCTACCCGGACGGTCTGCAAGGCCATCAGATTCCGCTCTCGGCGCGGGTCTTCGCCGTGGTGGACGTCTACGACGCTTTGACGAGCGTCCGGCCCTACAAGCGGGCCTGGTCACATCAGGAAGCCGCCGAGCAACTCCGGCTTGAGGCTGGCGTGCTGCTCGACGCAGCAGTCGTACAGACCTTTTTGGAGTTGTTTGAAACCGACGGATCGCTCAAATCCAGTTCTCCGGGTGAGGTGCCGTATGACTATTCCTGAAACGGCTGAGTTTGCTCGGCGTTCCAATGCCCACATGTTCGGCGAAGGCTCCCGAACCCTGCTGTGTGCCCACGGCTTTTGCTCCAACCAGAGCGTCTTCCGTCATCAGATCCGCGACCTGCATTTTCAGGGCACCCACCGGATCGTGACCTACGACTTGGCCGGATTCGGTCAGTCGGATCCTTCCCTCTGGAGCGCCGAGCGCCACGCCGATCTCGGAGGCTACGCCGAGGACATGCTGCGCTTGATCGAAGAACTCGACCTGCACCACATCACCTTGCTGGGCGCTTCGATGAGCGCCATGATCGGGGTGCTGGCCTCACTTCAGTGCCCCGAGCGCTTCGAAGCGCTGGCGTTTATCGGAGCCTCGCCGTGTTACCTCGACGACGGGCCGTATGTCGGCGGGTTTCAGCAAGCTGGCATCGACGCTTTTTACGATCTGGTGCGCCGTCAACAAGACTGGGTAGGAGCCCTGAGCGGCATGATGCTTGGAGCGCCGGTGTCGCTGGCGCTGCAAGAAGTGGCTGAAGGCATCCGGGATGTCAAACCCGAAGTGGCGAGCGTGGTCGCCCGGGCCATCTTCCAATCGGATCACCGCGCCCTGCTGCCTCAAGTTCGTCACCCGGTGCTGATCACCCAGACCCGCGCCGACAGCGTGGTGCCGGTGAGAGTCGGCGAGTACCTGCAACAGAACCTGCCCAATGCGCAGCTGGCCTTGATGCCGGGCGTCGGGCACCTACCCAATTTCACCCAACCCGGAGTGTTCAACCGCGCCCTGCTGATGTTTCTGGCAGCGGTGGAGGCTGGTGCCGAAGGTCAACTTTCATGAAACTGATTTCTGCCCAGCTGACCCGGGCGGCAAGCTGGGCGGCCATGCTGATGGGCACTCTGGTCTTGCTCGGCTGGCAGTTCGACTTCCAACTTCTCAAGCGGGTGCACCCCAGCTTCGTCGCCATGAATCCTGTCACTGCCGGATGCTTCTTGCTGGCGGGGCTGTCGTTGCAGCTTTCCGCAGAACCTGAGTCCAGAACTCACCGGACATGGGCGCGGGTGCTGGCCGCTGTGGTCTTCAGCGCTGGCCTGCTGAAACTGGCCCAAGTCTTCGGGCTGCTGTCTTTCAACATAGATCAGCTGCTCTTCGCCTCCAGAATTGAGGGCTACATCGAACCGATCACCGGAAAGCCCAACCACATGGCTCCCAACACCGCCCTGAACTTCATGCTGGTCGGCGGCGCTTTACTGGCGCTGGGTTCAAAAGTGCCCGCCCGGCAGGTGTTCGCTCAGGTGTTCGTGGCTCTGGCGCTGATCATCACCCTGATTCCGGTGGTCGGGTACAGCTACGGAACCAGCGAGTTTTACGGTATCGGCACGTATATTCCGATGGCCCTGCATACCGCGTTCACGTTTCTGGTGCTGCTGGTCGGCCTGCTGACGGTGCGCCCGAGGCTAGGGATCATGCAGACTTTTACCGGAGACAGCTTGGGCGGTGTCCTGGCCCGGCGGGTCTTGCCCGTCTCGGTGCTGATTCCCTTGGTGCTGGGGTGGCTGCGGCTCGAAGGAGAGCGGCTCGGATTGTACAGCCGGGAGATCGGCACTTCGCTGCTGGTCGTGATCCTGATCACGGTGCTGAGCGGATTTTTGCTGTGGTACGCCCGGGTGCTGCACCTGTCTGATCTTCAGCGGCGCTTTACCGAACAGCAACTCCTCGCGCAGACTCAGGAAATGACCAGGATCGCGGCGTACTCACGCGCCATTGCCGACGTGTCTAAGCTGCTGGAAATCGACCTGTCTCCCGAAGAAGCGGCCCGGCAAACTATTCACACCATCTGCCAGGTCGCGGACGTCGAGTGGGGGGGCCTGGTTCAGCTCACCTCGCAGATGGGAAAGCCGTGGGTGGGGGCGCAGACCGAGTGGAAAACGGCGGCGGTCAATGCCGAGATCGAGTTTGTTCTGACCCGGGGCGTGCCCAAAGGAACCGGGATGGTGTGGGTGGCGCTGGAACGCGCTCAGACCTTATTTGTAGACGATTACAGTCAGCAGGTTCTCCACGTTCCCAGCTTCGCGGCCCTCGGCATGCGGTCGGTGGCGTTCGTGCCGCTGAAAACCTCGTCTCAGACATCGATGCTGTTTATGCTGGTGAGGCTGCACCAACCGAGGCCGTGGACGCCGCTCGACAAAGAGTTGCTCGAAGCGGCGGCCAGAATCATGGCCGTGTCGATTGAACGCCAAAGCCACTTGAAGTTCATGCGAGAGGCGGCGCTGGTGGACGTGCTGACTGGCCTGAACAACCGCCGGGCCTTTGATACGGACTTGGAAGTGGAGATGGCCGGGGCCAAGCGCCACCAACACTCGCTGGGCGTGCTGATGATTGACTTGGACGGCCTGAAGCAGCTCAACGACCGCGAAGGCCACGAGCGGGGTGACCTGTACCTGCGGGAGTTCGCGCTGGCGCTGAAAGCCGTCTTCCGGATCAATGACCGGGTATACCGATTGGGCGGAGACGAATACGGCGTGATTTTGGCGCATGCGGATCCTGAACGGACGCGCAGCATTCTAGACCGGATGCGCAAGACCGTGGAACTGGTCAAACAGGCGGGCTTTGAAGACGCTGACGCCAGCTCAGGCGTGGCCTTTTACCCGAAGGAAGCCGAGCTGCCGAGTGACTTGGTTCGGTTGGCCGACGAACGCATGTACGAAGAGAAACGTGATCACCATCTCCTGCGCCCACGAATAAGTAACGACACAGTCGATACCGTACTAAAGGAGTAGAGGGTGTTTAGAAACGACCCTGCACGTCTGATACGGTCACTTCCTAATAAAGTTTAATCCGATCAGTTGACGGGCTCTACACAGGTGCCGCTCTATTCAAGGCAATAGTGGAGTAAAACGAAACAAGCTGGCCCGACTGAGTATGTCGGGCCAGCTTGTGTTTCAAAGTGAAACTATCAGGGAGGCGGGCTGTACCCGCTTCCAACGCTCCACACCGTTTAGCCGGACACAGTGCAGCCCCAGTGAACGCCGCTCAGGTTACTGCCGGGCGTCGAGGGCTAGATTGACGGCCAGTACATTCACGCGCGGTTCGCCCAGCACGCCGAATTGCCTGGGGGTGAGGTGCAAACGGATCACGGTTTCTACTTGCGCCGGAGTCAGGCGGCGTGCCTGCGCAATACGGTTGACCTGAAGTAGAGCGGACGCCAACGTGACATCGGGGTCTAGGCCGCTGCTGGAAGCCGTCACCAGATCCACCGGGACAGACGCAGTCGCGCTCAGGCCGTTCTCGCTGCGCACCGCAGCAACCCGCGCACGCACAGCCTCTGACAGCTTGGCGTTGGTCGGCCCCCAGTTGCTGGCACCGCTGTTCTCGGCGTTGTAAGGCTGCGGGCCGCTGCCGTCAGTCTTGTTGGTCATACTGGGCCGCCCGTGCAGGTACTGGGGGGCCGTGAAATTCTGGCCCAGCACCGCCGACCCGATGACCTTCCCATTTCGGCTGAGCAGACTTCCCTGCGCCTGACTGGGAAACAGTAGGCCCGCCGCAGCCGTGGTCAGCAGCGGGTAGGCCAGCCCCGTGACCAGCGTAAACAGCACGGCGGCAATCAGGGCGCTCAGCAGCAGGCGGAGGAACGGGGCAGGGCGGACAGGAGGTTCAGGCAACGTCATTTCAGCACCACGCCTTTGAGCATCTGGAAGTGATCGGCCACTGGGCCGAGGGTCAGGGCAGGCAGGAAGGTCAGCGCACCGACAATCAGGATGACGAAGATGGTCAGGCTGCCGAACAGCACCGTGTCGGTGGGAAGCGTGCCGCTGGAGGCGGGCACCCGGCGTTTGGTGGCCAACAGGCCCGCTACGGCCAGCATCGGAAGCAGCGTGAGGTAGCGTCCGATCAGCATGGCGAAGCCGATGGTGATGTTGTAAAAGGGCGTGTTGGCATTCAGACCCGCAAAGGCCGAGCCGTTGTTGGCGGTGCCGGAGGTATAGGCGTACAGAATCTCGGAAAAACCGTGTGGGCCGGGGTTGTTAAGACTCGACAGCGCACTGGGCAGTGAAACGGCGAGCGCCGTGAAGCCCAAAATACTCAGCGGATGCGCCAGAACGGCCAGCATCACCAGCTTGACCTCACGCGCTTCGATTTTCTTGCCCAGAAACTCAGGCGTGCGGCCCACCATCAGGCCTGCCATGAAGACGCCCAGAATCAGGTACTGCACGAAGTTGATAAAGCCCACGCCCTTGCCGCCGAAGACATTGTTGAGCATCATCTGCGTCATGGGCACCAGGCCGCCCATGCCCGTATAGGAGTCGTGCATGGAATCCACACTGCCGGTGGTGGCGGCGGTGGTCGTGGTGGCAAACAAAGCGGTCTGCGCGATTCCGAAGCGCACTTCTTTGCCCTCCATATTGCCGCCCGCCTGCGTGGCGGTGATGGTCTGCTCCGCGCCGAGGCGGCTCAGAATAGGATTCCCGGCCTGCTCGAAGCTGTAGACGGTGATGAGAAAGCCCACGAACATCACCAGCATTCCGCCGAAGATGACCCAGCCCTGCCGCAGGTTGCCGATCATCCGCCCAAAAGCGTAGGTCAGGGCCGAGGGCAGCAGCAGCATCGACAGGATGTGCAGCGTGTTGGTAAGCGGCGTGGGATTCTCGAAGGGATGCGCGGCGTTCATCGAGAAAAAGCCGCCGCCGTTGGTGCCGAGGTGCTTGATGCTCTCCAGCGAGGCGACAGGCCCGAGGGCGATGCGCTGGACGGTTCCTTCCAAAGTGGTGGCCGCCGCGTAGCTGTTCAGCGTCTGGGGCATGCCCTGCCACACGAAAACCAGTGCCAGCACGAAGCTGATCGGCAGCAAAATCCGGTAGGTGATGCGGGTCAAGTCGACCCAGAAGTTGCCGAGGTGATCGCCGCTGCGCCCGGCCAGCCCGCGCATGAAGGCGAGAGCGGCCGCGAAGCCGGTGGCCGCCGAGATGAACATGAAGGTGGTGATGACGGCCATCTGCGAGAAGTACGACAGGCTCTGCTCGCCGCTGTAGGCCTGCCAGTTGGTGTTGGTCATGAATGAGACGACCGTGTTCCAGGCCAGATCGGGGGCCTGGGCGCTCAGGCCCGCCGGGTTCCATGGAAGCAGACCTTGCAGGCGCAGCAGCAAGTAGGCGAACAAGAGCAGCGCCAGATTCGCCACGATCAGCACCAAGCCGTAGCGCTTCCAGTCCATACGCTCGTCGGGATTCACGCCCAGCAGGCCGTAGGTCAGCCGTTCGGCGGCGCTGTGGCGCTCACCGCTGACGACATTGTGAAGCCATTTGCCCACCGGCACGACCAGCGCGGTCATGATGCCGAGGATCAGTACAAATTGCAGCCAAGCCATCAGAAATCCTCCGGGCGCACAAGCGAGTACATCAGGTAAACGAAGACGGCCAGAGCGAGCAGGCCCAGCACAAAGATCACAGCCGCTCCATCGCTTTTAAGTACAAAGCGCACAGGCCAAAAATCAGCAGGCTTAGCAGCACAAATAAAATGTCCATGGAATACCTCAGCCCAGCAGGGGCGTGATGAGCAAGTCGATGAGTTTGATCGCGGCAAAGGGGAGCAGCAGGCCGCCCAGACCGTAGATCAGCAGGTTGCGGCTCAGCAGGGAGGCGGCGCTGGTGGGGCGGTAGGGAACACCGCGCAGGGCCAGCGGGATCAGCAGGGGAATGATCAGGGCATTGAAAATCACGGCGCTCAGCACCGCGCTGGTGGGACTGTGCAGCTGCATGACGTTCAGCGCGGCCAGCGGCGGATAAGCGACCACGAACAGGGCGGGCAAAATGGCGAAGTACTTGGCCACGTCGTTGGCGATGCTGAAAGTGGTGAGCGCCCCGCGCGTGATGAGGAGACCCTTACCGATCTCGACGACTTCCAGAAGCTTGGTGGGGTCGGAATCGAGGTCGACCATGTTGCCGGCTTCCTTGGCGGCCTGCGTGCCGGAGTTCATGGCCAGGCCCACATCGGCCTGAGCCAGCGCCGGAGCGTCGTTGGTGCCGTCGCCCATCATGGCGACCAGTTTGCCGCTCCGCTGCTCGTCCTTGATCATCTGGAGCTTGTCTTCTGGCGTGGCTTCGGCCAGAAAGCTGTCCACACCAGCTTCCTTGGCAATCGCTTCGGCGGTCAGCGGGTTGTCACCCGTGATCATCACGGTTCTCAGGCCCATCTGGCGCAGCTGGGCGAAGCGGTCACGAATACCGGGCTTCACGACGTCGGAGAGCGCCACGACGCCCAGCACGCGGGCCACGTCGCCGCGCACCTCGGCCACCGTCAGCGGAGTGCCGCCTGCACGGGAGATCTCCTCGACCAGCGCGGTCAGGTCGGCGGGCGCGGCCGCGCCAAATTCAGAAGTAAATCGGGCCATCCGGTCTGCCGCGCCCTTGCGGATGCGGACAGTGCCCCCGGCGTCGGAAAAGTCCACGCCGCTCATGCGGGTCTGGGCGCTGAACTCGATGAATTCGGCGTTCTCTGGCTGAGCGGGCAACTCGGTAAGGGTGCGGGCCAGCGTCACGATGCTCTTGCCCTCGGGCGTGGGGTCGGCCAGTGAAGACAGCGCGGCGGCGCGGGCCAGCTCAATTTCGCTCACGCCGGGCAGCGGGCTAAAGCGCGTCGCCTGCCGGTTGCCGATGGTGATGGTGCCGGTTTTGTCGAGCAGCAGCACGTCGATGTCGCCCGCCACCTCGACCGCCTTGCCGCTCTTGGCGATCACGTTGGCTTGCAGCGCTCTGTCCATCCCCGCGATGCCGATGGCGGGCAAGAGTCCCCCGATGGTCGTAGGGATTAAGCAGACCAGCAGCGCGATTAAGGTGACGGGCGAGGCAGGCACGCCTGAGTACACCGTGAACGGATACAGCGTGACCACCGCGAGCAAGAACACCAAAGTCAGGCCGCTGAGCAAAATACTCAGGGCGATCTCGTTGGGGGTCTTTTGACGGCTGGCTCCTTCTACCAGCGCGATCATGCGGTCGAGGAAACTTTCTCCGGCTCCGCTGGTCACCCGCACCACGATGCGGTCGGAGAGCACTTTTGTTCCGCCGGTCACGCCGCTGTAATCGGTGCCTGCCTCGCGGATCACGGGCGCACTCTCGCCGGTAATGGCGCTCTCGTCCACGCTGGCCAGTCCCTCGACGATCTCCCCGTCGGCAGGGATCAGTTCGCCCGCTTCCACCACGATCAGGTCGTCGCGCTGGAGTTCGGTGCTGGGAACGGTGGTTTCCACGCTGCCCACCAAGCGGCGGGCGGGAGTGTCCTGACGGGCGGCACGCAGAGAGGCCGCCTGCGCTTTGCCGCGTGCCTCGGCCAGACCCTCAGCGAAGTTGGCGAACAGCACCGTGAGAAGCAGCAGCAGTGAGGTGGCCAGCGGGTAGCCGATCGGCTGACCAGTGATGAGGTTGGCAACGGCCACATAAAAAGTCAAGATGGTGCCCAGATACACCAAGAACATCACCGGATTGCGGGCCTGGGCACGCGGTGAGAGCTTGGCGAAGCTGGCGCGGATGGCCGCGCGAACCAGTGGAGGCGAAAAGATGCCTCCCTTTCGCTTGGACTGGGGAGGGGCAGCGGTCATGGGGAGTCTCCAGCATAAAGATCTTGCATATCGACCGATTATCCTGAGGCCGCGCTGCAACCGGTAGTGGCCGGGTGGCGGACGGCGCTGGCCATCTGGCCAATCTTTACCAGATAGAACTGCTCCGAATGTCAAAGCGGCCAGCGACCAACTTTTGCCTTGCGGCACGGCTGCTCGGAGTGCTGGGAGTCGGTGAGGAGGGCAGGAACTGGCGGCCCAAGACTACTGGGAGACTTCGGGTCTGAACCCGCTTGTAACCCCAATGGTCTGGAAAACGTAGTACCAGCAGCGGGCCAGCCCAAACAAGCGGCTCAGTAGATACGCGGTCATTTGAGTGCTGTGCGTGGCGAGTCAGGTCAACAGCGCGGTCTGCTCGCCCCCCCCACAGACTTTCGGGCTGACTCCGCCGAGTGGGGGAGCGGCCATCAGCTTTTTTGGACAGTGACTGCTCTTCCTCAGGTGAAGGGGGCTGTCTCGTTCTTGGCCGCGCCGCCGCAACCAACCTTTCAGCGGCGGGTGCCCGGTCTGCTGCTTGCGCCCGAATCTGAGAGTGACATCAGGCGTCGCTGTGTTCCTTAGATCGATCTATCGCGGTGGAGCAGGTACACTCCGGCAGCTATGCCGCCCAGTGACGCGGCCAGAAGAAACCAAGCGCTGCTCTCAGTCGGCCAGATGAAGCTGCCGACGGCTTTGAACAGGAGGCCCGCACCCGCGCTGAACGCCAAGCAGCCCCACTGCTGAGCCGCACTCCATTTGTACATATGCGTCTTACCAACCGCGTTTCTGGACGCGTAAGACGGTGACGCGGGGTGACTGCACCCGCCGGGTGGTGGCCCGGAAAGCCAGAACCTTCCGCACCGCCGTAGTAACCAGCAGGGCGACCAAGATGAACAGGGTAAAGAGCCAAACACCACCGTCACGGACTGAGCAAAACAGCGCCGCAAGCGTCATCAAGCCGAGGATCATCAACGAGGGGAACAGGGCCATATGAACAGTCTGAGCCGCCATGAACGCCAACTGTACTGGCCCTTTGGTGGGAAAATCTGGCCAGTTGGCCAGGGGAGAATTAGTGAGAAGTTGGCTTCATTTCAAAGCTGCGTTTCGGCCCCTGTCAGGCAAGCGGGAGGACATAGCCGGGCACACTCAGCGGAAAACCGGCGGCGACGGCGGGGCCAGTTTCACTACTGCCAGCGCCCGCATCAGATGGGCAGAAGGTTCCCAGACTTCTCCCTGGCAGGCAAGGGGTGGGTGCACCACCTGTATATACCTCTGCTGCTTGCTCAATCCTCGCTGCGGTGAGACTCGATTGATGCACGCTTAGTCAGGCGGCGGTTGACGTTCGCCGCCTTGCTGCCCGACCCGATCCGCTGAACGAATACGATGGTCACCGCCGCGACCAGCGTTTCAAAGCCCACGCAGAGAATCCAGAAGGCTGGGGTGCTGGCGATCACGTGATTGACCAAAAAGCCGAAGTTTTGCCCGAAGAAACCAGTCACCAGCGTCAACGGCAAAAAAATGGTGGCGACCATGGTGAGCTGTCTGGAACTCGCTCCCTGCCGCCGGTTTTCGAGGGCGTGGTAGATGTCAAAGGCCCGGTCAGCCATGTTACCGGCGAGTTCTAGGCGCTCCACCGTGTGCTGGGCGTGATCCCGGATGTCCCGGAAATAGGGCACCTCCTTCGGACTGACCACCGGGGGACCAACCCGCAGCAAAGTGCCCAGCACATCCTTGAGGGGGAAGATGACGGCGTGGGCCGTGTGCACCAGTTCACTGATCTCGAAGATCTTTTTGAGTTCCTGCTCGTTCGAGTGGGCAGGATCAATCAGCCGCTGACGGATCTTGCTGAGTTCGGCTTCCAGCTCTTCGGCAAACGGGGCGTACTCATCGACCAGCGCGTCCAGTAATACATACAGCAGGCTGCTGGAATCGGGCCGCCACGTTTCAGGAACGCGCTCCCAGCGGTTCAGAATGTCTTGAAGCGGCAGGCCGGAACCGTGCCGCACACTGATCAAGAAGCGCTCGCCAATAAACAGGTTGAGTTCATGCGTCTTCAAGGTTCCGTTCGGGGACTTAAAGACGCCGTGGGCGACCACGAACTCGAAGCCTTGATAGCTTTCGACCTTGGCCCGCTGATGGGCGTGAAGGGCGTCTTCTATTGCCAGCGGGTGCAGGTGATACTGGTGCTGGAGGCGTTCCAGATCCTGCGGAGCTGGGTCGGTGACATCGAACCAGAGAAAGCCGTGTTCGGGAGGTGGGCTGACCAGCGCGGCTTGCCAGAGGATGGCTGCCGCGCCGGCGCTCCCTAGAATGTAGGTGTGCACCGCTGTTGATGTGGGCTGCTGGGTGAGGGGTTGAGTTGTAGGATCAGCCATCAGTGATCTCCTGAAAAAGCCTGTTCAGGGCGCTAAAAATCTTAGGACTTACGCGAAAATTGGGGACTGGCTTTTGAGTCGCTCACGCCTGCCGTCCCCAAGAAGATCAAATTTGAGCGTGTGGATTGTTCTTTCCGCTTTTTGCGGTGAACCTGTAACGGCTCTGCCCATGGCCAATTGCTTGCGGCAAGTCTGCTGCGTAGTGCTGGGCCGAAATTCCAAGGCGGAAAGTGTGGTCGTACACCGGACAAGTCTCTACCCCTGCGTACTCAAAACACAAGGGTAGAGGGTATGAAAGAGTATTAGAGTATTTGCCAAAAAGAAGCTTTTTTTGACTGACCAATGGGAGCGAAATAGAGAGAGCGTTTGGGAGGATGGATGCCTGAGCGTGCTTTTTGCTCAGGCATCCATCCTCCCAAACGCTCTAATTTCACTGATGCTGCTGGTGCAGGTCACAAGGCTCAGCGCATCAGAACGTTGTTATCAGTCTGATGCGCTGGGCTGATTCCACCGTCGCTGGTTTTGGTACTGGTGGCGGCCCGGCTGTTTGTGGCCGCTACCGCCACTCCGCTGCCTGAGCGCCAGCGTCCTATTCTAAGGACTGAATAGCAGGCCCGTGACCTCACGGCATGCCAATTCGTCGCGGTCAAGAGCGCCGCCCAGATCGGCCGCGCTCAAGTCAATCTGATTGGGTAATGGAGTCATCATCCGGTTTCTGTTCATGACCACTCACTGCTGGGAGCGCGGATCGAAGGCGTCGCGCAGGCCGTCGCCGAGGAGGTTGAAGCCCAGAACGGCGAGCGTCACGGCGACGCCCGGAAACACCGCCAGCCAGGGGGCCTGATAAAAAAAGTCGCGGCCTTCGTTGAGCATCAGACCCCAGGAGGCGGTGGGCGGCTGCGCCCCCAGACCCAGAAACGACAGGGCCGCCTCGGCCAGAATCGCAAAGGCCAGCGAGAGGCTGGTCTGAATGATCAGCGGCCCCAAGATATTGGGCAGCACGTGCCGGACAATCAGTCGCAGCTGACCGATGCCCAGCCCGTGGGCGGCCTCGATGTAGTCCTGCTCCATTACGCTGAGCGCGGAGGCGCGGGCCACACGCGCAAAAGACGGGGTATACACGATACCGATCGCAATCATGGCGTTCGTCAGGGTCGCTCCGAAAGCCGCCATAATGCCCAGCACCAGCAGCAAAAAGGGAAAGGCGAACAAGATGTCCATCAGGCGCATGATCACGCCGTCCACCCAGCCACGGTAAGTCACGGCCAGGAGTGCTAAGGCCGTGCCGAGCAGCAGGGCAATGCTGACCGATACCGCCGACACCAGAAAGGAGAGCCGGGTGCCGTAGATGATCCGGCTGAGCTGATCGCGCCCGAACATGTCGGTGCCGAGCAGAAATTGCGGCGATGGGGCGGCGAGGGCATGGTCAGTGTGCTGCTCAGCCGGGCCGTATGGAGCGAGCCAGGGTGCGAAAAGGGCCAGAATCACCATCACCGTAATCAGGACGCCTCCAATGAGCAGGGCGCGGTTTCTGAATAGACGCTTCCAGGGAAGGCGCGGACGGGTGGGTGCGATGCTTATCTTTGGGGTCATGAGTACCGTACCCGGGGATCGACCAGACCGTACAGCAGATCGATGGCCAGATTGATGAGAGTGAAAGTGATGGCAAAGAGCATTACGCAGGCCTGAACCACCGGGTAATCCCGCTGATTGATGGCCGTGAGTACCAGATTGCCCACGCCCGGCCAGCTGAAGATGGTTTCTACGATGACGGTGCCGCCCAGCAGAAACCCGAAATTCAGGCCGATCACCGTGAGAATAGGGATGGCGGCATTTTTCAGAGCGTGACCGTAGAAAATTCGGTGCTGGGTCTGGCCCTTGGCGCGGGCGGTGCGGACGTAGTCCTGGGTCAAGACGTCCAGCATGGCCGCGCGGGTGAACCGGGTAATGATCGACGCGATCTGGAGGCCCAGCGTCAGAGCGGGCAGGAGCAGGACTTTGAGAAACGGCAACAGACCGCTGCTGGGCGGCACGTAACCAGCCGGGGGCAGCCATTGGAGTTGCAAAGAAAAAACCAAAACCAGAATGGTGCCCAGCCAGAAATCCGGCGTCGAGATGCCCAGCAGCGCGGCCACACTGATCAGTTGATCCGGCCAACGGTTTCGCCGCACGGCAGCGGCAATCCCCGCCGGAATCCCCACCAGCACCGCCAGCATGATGGCGGCCAGCGACAACTGCGCACTCCGCGCAAAGCGCTGGACGAGGTCTGGGCCGATGTCGGCTCCCGAGCGGATCGACTGCCCAAGGTGGCCACGTAAGACCTGACTGAGCCAATCGAAGTAGCCCAAGATCACCGGCTGGTCGAGGTGCAAGTTGTGCCGGAGTTGCGCGGCCACCACCGGGTCATTCTGGGTACCGAGCAAAATGGCGACGGCGTCTCCCGGTATGGTGCGGGTGAGGAAGTAGGCGATGACCGTGATGCCCAGCAGCACCGGGACGATGGTGAGCAAACGCCGGGCAAGGTAACTGAGCACGGCTTACTTGTCGATCCAAATATCTTTGAGCGATTTCAGGGAGCCGGTGGCGTAGTGGACGTACCCCTTGACGGCGGGCCGGAAAGCCTCGTACTGGTCGTTGATGTGCAGGAAGACGTACCCGACCTGCGAGGAGATCACTTGCTGCACCTGCTTATAGACGGCCCCGCGCTTGGCCTGATCCACCGTGCGCCGACCCGTTTCGAGGAGCGTGTCGACCTGCTTGTTGGAAAAGCTCTGGGTGTTGAATTTCTCGCCGGTGTGAAACTGGAAGTACAAGAAGTCGTCCGGATCGACCGAGCCGATCCACCCCAGCACCACCGCGTCGAAGCGCTTGGCGTTGTAATCGTTCAGGAACGCCCCCCATTCCATCGGCATCACCTTGACGTTGATGTTCAGCGGCTTGAGCTGAGCCTGAATCGCCTGAGCGATGTTCACCTGTGATTTGTAGTCCGCCCCGACCTTGATGGTCATGTCAAAGCCCTTGGCATAGCCCGCAGCGTTCATCAACTGCTTGGCCTTGGCCAGATTGAGAACCTGCGTCTTGCAGGTCGCGTAGGCCCAACTCGACGGCGGCACCGGGCCGCAGAAGATGGGCGTGCCCTTGCCGAACAAAACGGTCTTGACAATCGAGTCGCGGTCGACGGCGTAAGCGAGAGCCTGACGCACCCTCACGTCGTTGAAGGGCTTCTGGGCCAAGTTCAGGCCAAGATAGTCGTACCAGGTGCCGGGGCCTCCCACCACGCTCATGCCGGGCAGAGCTTTGAGGCGGTCCACCTGATTTTGCGGCACGCTCAGCGCCAGATCCACCACGGCACTCTGAACGTCAATCATGCGTGTCACATCGTCTTTGAGGGCCTTGAAGACCAGTGTATCGACGTAGGGTTTGCCGTTTTCCCAGTAATTGGGATTGCGGCTGAGCGTAACGCTGTCGCCGGGCACCCAGGTGCCGAACTTGAAAGGCCCGGAGCCCATCGGTTGTTTGTTCAGGTCGTGGGTCTTGTCGTATTCGGCAGGAATGATACCCATCAGGGGCGAAGCCACCTTGGTGAGGAAGGGAGCGAAGGGTTCTTTGAGCTGCACGATCACCGTGACCGGATTGGGAGCGCTGAGGGAGGCGATCTTGCCGAGGTCGTTCTGGCGCGGCGAAGCGGTCTTGGGATCGGTAATGCGCTTGATGGTGTAGACCACGTCGGCGGCGGTGAGTGGGCGGCCATCGGCGAACTTGACTCCCGGACGCAGGGTAAAGGTGTATTTCAAACCGTCTGGAGAAACCGTCCACTTGAGAGCCAGTTCAGGTTGCACGCTTCCTGTGGGATTTACCGAGAGCAGCGAACTGTAGAGCTGCTCGATCACGGAAGTCGACGAAGCCGCAGACACGGTGGCCGGGTCGAGGCCGACGATGTCCGCCTGCTGGCCCACGGTTAAACTGCCGCCCTTGACCGGCGTCTGCGCGGCGGCACTGGCCACGACCGCCAGAGCGAGGGTGAGTACCAAAGAGCGTCCGGTGCATTGAGAAGACCGCAGCATAAACATCCTCCTGAACAAGAAATAAGGGGCGGACGACTTCAAGCGGGCAGAAGCGGGGAGGCAGAATAAAACCATTCAGAATTTGTTGAACATGAATAGCATGGCGTCACGGCATGGATTTTGTCAATTCATCTGCCGCATAGGGTCAAGCGTTACAGACGCTGCTCTACTCGGCCCGGAGCACCGATTGACAGATCAAGCTGGCTGGTGCATTCTATTCATTGTTCCACATACAGAATAGTTTCATTCACCATCTCGTGGGCCAGACGCCCAGAGGAGACCGCTTTGCTTGCTTTACTCCGCTCTGTGATGATGTTCCTGTTTGTGCTCTGGGGGGTGTCGCTCACAGTATTTCTGGCCCTGCACTTGGCTCCGGGCAACCCGGCGCAGTTGCTGCTGGGCTCGTTCGCCACGCCTGAGGCGCTGAGCCGTCTCACGCTGGAACTGGGACTGGACCAACCCCTGCCGGTGCAGTACGGCCACTGGCTGGCCCGCGTCTTTCAGGGCGATTTGGGAACTTCGATCATGCTCAAAGCTCCAGTCACGACCATCCTGGCCGAGCGGCTGCACAACTCGGTGGTGCTGGCGCTTCCGGCTTTTATCTTGGCGACGGTGCTGGGTATTTTGGCGGGCCTACTGAGCGGAATGTACCGGCGAGGGTGGGTGGACCATACCGCCAACACGGTGATGTTCGTGGGCCTGGCGATGCCGGTGTTCTGGCTGGGTCTGGTGCTGATTTTGGTGTTCGGTTTGTCGTTGGGCTGGCTTCCCACCAGCGGGATGTCGTCACCGGGAGCCGAGCCGAACCTGAGTGACATAACCCGGCACTTGATCTTGCCAGTACTGACGCTGGCGCTGGCTCCTGCCGCCGTCATCGCTCAGATCACGCGCTCGACGCTGCTCGAAGAGATCAAGCAAGATTATGTCCGGACCGGGGTGGCTAAAGGCTTATCGGCCAACCGGGCGGTGGTCAGGCATGCGCTGCGTAACACCTGGATTCCGGTCATCACGACGCTGGGGCTCGAAATGAACTATGTCATCGGCGGTTCGGTGCTGGTGGAGAATGTCTTTAACTGGCCGGGCATCGGACAGCTGCTGGTGCAGTCGGCCATCAGCCGAGACTACCCGGTGGTGCTGGGAGCCAGTTTGATCCTGGCCGCCATTTTCGTGGTCGTTAACTTTCTGGTGGAAGCGTCATACGGCCTGGTCGATCCACGCCAGCGGGGTCAAAATGTCTGACGCGGCTTCCAATGCGGCGCTCACCGCCCAACCCCGCTCACCCCGGCGGCTTCTGAAGCTCAACGGCTACCTGATGATCGGCGGAGCGCTGATGCTGATCCTGGTCCTGCTCGCCCTGCTGGCTCCCCTGCTCAGCCGGGTCGACCCCAACATGATCAATCCGGCTTTGGCACTCAGGCCGCTCGGCTCACCGGATCACCCTCTGGGAACAGACAATCTGGGCCGCGACCTGCTCAGCCGCCTGCTCTACGGCGGACGCATCAGCCTCCTCAGCAGCTTCACGGCGGCGCTGATCTCAACGGCAATCAGCGCCACGGTCGGCCTCACCGCCGCTTTTTTCGGACGCTGGATCGACATGATTGCCCTGCGCGTAACCGATATCCTGATGGGCTTTCCCTTCATCCTGCTCGCCATCTTGCTGGTGGCGGCGCTCGGCCCATCGACCTTCAATGCCCTGCTGGCCGTCGCCATTGCCAATCTGCCGTTCACCCTGCGGTTGGTGCGCAGCGAGGCGATCCGGGTGCGCGAGCGCGAGTTCATCACCGCTGCCAAGGCGCTGGGCGCGGGCAACAGCCGGATCATCTGGATGCACATGCTACCCAACGTGCTGAGCGTGCTGATCTCCACGTTCTTCCTGACGGCAGGCTGGATGCTGGGACAGACTTCGGCGCTCAGCTTTCTGGGACTGGGCACCCAGCCGCCCACCGCCGACTGGGGCAGCATGCTGGCAGAATCTCAGAACTACATGTCGTCCATGCCGCAGATTGCCATGTTGCCGGGGCTGATGATCGTGCTGGCCTCAGTGGGCATGAACTTCTTCGGTGTGGGTCTACGGGCCGCCGCCCTGCGCGAAAAGTAAACGGCTCAAGGAGGCTGCAGATGGTCAAGCTCGCCACGTTTTCGATCACCGCTCACTGTCCCGACACCGGGCACCTCGGCGTCGCTGTATCGACCGCCATTCCGGGCGTCGGGATGCTCTGTCCGTTCGTACGCTCGGGTGTGGGCGCAGTCGCCACACAGTCCTTTGTGAATCCTTATCTGGGACTGTGGGGCCTGGAGTTGCTGGCGCAGGGAAAGAGTGCCGAGGAAACGCTCGCCGCCCTCAAAGCGCTGGACGGGGGCATAGAGCTGCGCCAGCTCGGCGTGGTCGACCGGCACGGTGGGTCAGCGGCCTTCTCAGGCAGCGCCTGTGATGGGTGGTACGGCGAGTTGACCGGGCCGCACTACGCCATCGCCGGCAACATGCTGGTCGGCTCGGAGACGCTGGAGGCCATGCAGCACAGTTTCCTCGCCAGCAGCGGAAATCCGCTTGTTGAGCGCCTGATTTTGGCCCTAGAAGCGGGGCAAGCGGCAGGCGGCGACAAGCGCGGCAAGGTTTCTGCCGCCGTCAAGGTTCACGCTGGCGAGGATTACCCTTGGCTCGACCTGCGGGTCGACGAACACAGCGCTCCGGTGGCCGAACTCCGGCGCGTCTATGAGGTTGCCAAAGTCAGTCTCGTTCCGCTCCTCGACATGATGCCCACCAAAGCCCAGCCGCTGGGCACCTTCGATATGCAGGCCGCCCGTGCAAGCGGTTTGCTGCAAGACCAGTAGTTCCCTGCAAGACCAGTAGTTCCCTGCCCTCTCCCTTTCCCTACTCTCAGTAACCTTTGGAGGCCCGATTATGAAACGAATGCTGACCCTGTTCTTGTTGTCCGCTGCCATCAGCCCCGTTGCCCACGCCCAAGCCGTCAAGCAGATCGTGATCGGCTACGAAGCCGACGCCACCTCGCTCGATCCCGCGCAGGTGACCGACATCAACAGCATGCAGGTGCTGACCCAGATGTACGAGCCGCTGGTCATGATCGGCAAAACTGGCGGTATCCAGCCGAGTCTGGCTTCCAAGTGGACACTCTCCGCCGACCGCCTCACCTACACCTTTACCCTGCGGCCTGGCCTCAAGTTCTCCAGCGGCGATCCCTTAGACGCCGACGCTGTGGCGTTTACTTTCATGCGGCAGCTCGACAAAGCCAACCCCGGCAATAAATTCGGGCCGTTTCCCTTTGCCGAGTTTTACTACGGCTCGCTCAAGACTGTCAAAAAAGTCAATGCCACGACGGTGCAGTTCGTCATGAACAAGCCGGACGCGGCCTTTCTGGCGGCGCTGACGGTGCCCACCAGCTTCATCGTCAACCCGAAGGTGGCGCTGAAATTGGGCAAGACCTTTGCCCTGCAAGGCTCGGGCAGTGGGCCGTACGGCTACGAAAGCTGGAGCCGGGGCGGACAACTGATCCTGAAGAAAAACACCTACTTTAAGGGAGCAACCCCCGGCGCAGACCGCTTGGTGTGGCTGCCCATCGTGCAGACCGGCCAGCGGGCCACGTCGCTTCAATCCGGCACAGTGGACTTGGTGATCAATCCAGCCCCTGAAAATCTGGCTTCCCTGAAAACGGCGGGCTTCAACGTCGCCACCGGCGCGGGGCCGCACATCTGGTGGATTGGGATGAACCTCAACAAAGCCCCGTTCAACAACAAGCTGGTGCGTCAGGCCATGAGCTACGCGATCGACCGTCCTGGTATGATCAAGGGCATCTTGTATGACACCGGCGTGATGGCGACCCAGCCGCTGGCCTCGATGCAGGCGGGCTACAACACCGACCTCAAGCCCTACACCTACGACACTGCCAAAGCCAAAGCGCTGCTGACCCAGGCCGGTTTCCCCAACGGCTTTACTGCCACCATGCTCGTCCCCACCTCGGGTTCGGGGATGCAGAGCCCGGTGGCAATGGGAACCGCCATTCAGGCTTACCTCAGCCAGATCGGGATCAAGATCAATATTCAGCAGCTCGACTGGGGCACTTACCTCTCCAAGATCGGAGCGGGAGCCGACAAGTCTGGGCTGGAAATGTGGCAGATGTCTTGGATGAACGTGGCTGTCGATCCCGCTTTCGTGCTCGATCCGCTGCTCTCCAGCAGCTCGTTTCCGCCGGGCTTCAATACCGGCTTTTACAAAAGCGCCGCTGCCGACAGCTTGATGACCAGAGCGCGGGCCGAGGCAGATCCCAAGAAGCGCGGCGGCCTTTACCAGCAGGCCGAAGCCGTCATCGTGGACGACGCGCCCTGGCTGTTTGTCGACCATGCTAAACAGGTGGTCGCCTACAACAAAAACCTCAAAGGCTTCGCGCTTGATCCTATTGCTCCGTTCTTGTTGAAGCTGGGAACCGTCAGCAAATAGTCGCCTGAACGGCTTGCCCTGACTTTATGGGAGGCCGCTGGAGGGCAGGACTTTTCTCCTCTTGCGGCACTCTTTACCAGAACCGGGGTTGTCTGGATAGCCAAGCGTCCTTCTACAACGAGGGCGAACGTGAGCACAGTAGATTTGGGGGCGAGATATGCACACTGACGCTGTGTCAGTTCAGGTGTACCCCAAACCCAAGCTTCATGAGTCACCCTCAAGTCGCCAACCGCACAAAGAGCTGAGGAGAATATGGAAATGGAAATGACTGCCGCCAATTTTTTACGCGATCTCATTCGCATCGAAGCGCTATCCGGCCAGGAGCAGGCCCTGTGTGACCGTGTGATAGCAGAGTGGCAACACCTCGGCTTCGATCAAGCGTACCGCGACGACATCGGCAACGCGGTCGGGATGGTCAAGGGTCAGGAACCCGGCCCGGCTTGGCTGCTGCTGACCCACCTGGATCACGTCCATGCGGGCGACCCGGCGCAGTGGCAGCACCCACCCTACGAAGCGGTGCTGGAAAACGGCAGCGTGCACGGCCGGGGCGCGGTCGATATCAAGGGGCCGCTCGCCGCCCAGACCTACGCGCTGGCGCAGCTTCTCGGGCGCGGTGAGCGGCCCCTGAACGATGTGTGGATCACCGCCCCGGTGCAGGAGGAGACCGGAGGGCTGGGAGCAGCGCACTTTGTCACGCATCCGCCGGCACAGATGGGCGCGGTTATTGTCGGGGAGCCGTCAAACAACCAACTGATGTTGGGCCACCGGGGTGTGGCGCGGCTCAAGGTGCGTTTTACCGGACGCGCCCACCACGCCAGTCTCGCGCTCAACGACGAAAATCCGATTTTTGCGCTGGCTGAGTTTCTGAAAAGGGTTCAAGCCAAGCAGTTCGCCGATTATCCGGTGACTGGCCCCTCGTCGCTGAGCGCGACCCAGATCTTTACCGACTCGGGCAGTGACAATTTGACGCCCAATACCGTCGACGTCATGCTGAGCTGGCGCTATAACGAGAGCGACGCCGAGAACCGCGCCACCCTGGCTGAGCTGCTCGCCGGGCTGCCAGCCGAAGGCCACCTGGAAGAAGTTTGGACGCCCGCGAATACGCCCGGTTTCGCCACCTCGCCGGAGCATCCGTTGGCCCAGAAGGTGGGGCGCTACGCTAAGCGCTTTCACGCGGAGCCGGGCGTGTGGAAGTTTGCCACAGATGGCCGCTACACCGCCCGCGAGGGCTGGCCGACGGTCGGCTGGGGGCCGGGAGATCAGTGGTTGGCCCACACCACACAGGAAGCCATCTTGGTAGAAGACTTGGACGCGTACAGCGAGGCGCTCTCAGCACTGCTGCTGAACGAACGCGCCAGTTCATAAAATTTTACCGCCGATCAGGTGAAGTGAACCCAGAATACAGGGCTGGTGCTAGGGGCACTGAGGTGCCGGATATTGGCTCTCATCCTGAATCAACAGATGACCACTGGCGCATCTGTCACGGTGAAATTGTGGAGTGGGAGTGTTTGGATCAGTGCTGGAGAGCCATTCTTGATCTGTCATACGGGGCGATACCAATGGTGCTGAAACACACGCCAATGCCGTCTAGAACGTGCTCAGGCCAGTCGGGAAGGGCGCTGTAAAGGGGTGCCGACACCACTACGCCGCAGCAATCTGCCGAATCATGGATAATAGACCTGCTTTTAGGAGGTCTTTCATGGTGTACCGGACTGCGGCTCTTTCCCTTTCCTTGGCCCTTCTTCCTTCCTTTGCGCTGGCCGCCACGCCCAAAGACACGCTGGTGATCCAGCAGGCCGCCGGGATCAGCACCCTCGATCCGAGCGCCACCTACGACACCTTCAGCTCTCAGATCGTCGAGAACATCTACGAAACGCTCTGGACTTACAAGGGCGGCAGCTTGACCGCGATGACGCCGCTGCTGGCTTCCAGCTTGCCGACCTTTACCAACGGGGGCAAGACGCTGGCGGTCAGTCTGCGCTCAGGCGTCAAGTTTCAGAGCGGCAACGCCATGAGCTGCGCCGACGCCGAGTACACCTACCGCCGCGACTTGGTGACCAACGCGCCGGAATCGGCCAACTGGTTTATCAGCGACGCGCTGCTGGGCAGCACCAAAAATGCTCAGGACAACAAGAGCATCACGTGGGCCAAAATTGCCGCCGCCGTCAAGTGCAATGCCCAAAATCAACTCGTCTTCACCTTAGCCAAAGTCGATCCCGCTTTCATGGCGAAAATGACGTTTTCCGGCATGGGCGTGATCGATAAGCAGTGGGCCATCAAGCAGGGCGAATGGGACGGCAGCGAGAAGACCTGGCAAGCCTGGGTCGGCAAAGACCTCAGCGGCAGTCCGCTCAGCGTGAAACCCAGCGGCACGGGCGCTTACAGCTTGGTCAAGTCGGATGCCAGCGGCGTGTTTTTGCAGGCCTTCCCCGGATACTGGGGAGCCAAGCCCGCCATCAAGAACGTCGTGATGCAAAAAGTCGGTGAGCTGGCGGTGCGTCAGCAGGCTTTCCTGAACGGCGACGCCGATTTGATCGAAGCGGGCACCCGCGCCAACGTCGAAGCCCAGCTCAAGGGCAAGCCCGGCGTGGTGGTGCTCGACAATTTGCCCACCACCTCCGCACAGGCCCTGTTCATGAACAACAACATCAAGCCCTCGGCGGCGCTGGGCAGCGGCAAGCTCGACGGCAAAGGCATTCCGGCGAATTTTTTCTCGGACATCGATGTCAGGCGGGCCTTTGCGCTCTCGTTTGATGACAGCCGCTTTATCAAAGACGTGCAAAGCGGCAAAGGCTCGCCCAGAACCATGCTGCTGCCCGACACGTTCCCCGGTTATTCGGCGCAGACCAAAACCTACCCGTTTGACCCAGCCGCCGCTAAAGCCTCCTTCCAAAAAGCGTGGGGCGGTGAAGTCTGGAAAAACGGTTTTGTGATCAATGCCAAATACCGCACCGGCCACACCCTGGGACAAACGGCGCTGGAACTGCTCAAACAAAACGTGGAGGCCATCAATCCGAAGTTCCGCATCAACATTGGTGTGGAGCCCTGGTCGGAGCAGTCGGTCAAGTTTCAAAACGGCGAGGAAGTCATGCTGCCGATGGGCTGGGGCGCGGATTACGCCGACCCCGACAACTTCATGTACACTTTTTATTCCAGCAAAGGCTATTTCTACTCCTCCAACAACTGGAAAGACGCCCAAGTCGATCAGTGGCTCGACCAAGCCCGCGCCACCACCGACGCGGCGCAGCGCAATAAGCTCTACAAGCAGGTGGCTGACCGGGCCTACCAGCAAAGCGTGTTCGTGGTGCTCCCCGCCGATTTGAATATCCGGCCTATCCGCAGCGACCTTCAGGGCGTTTCGGCGGCCAATTACAACCCGATGCGGAGCTTTTCATTCACCGGGACGTACCTGCGCGAGCTGAGCAAGAAATAAGCTCGTCTGTGTCAGGAGTAGTGGGCCGTCACGGTCAAAGGCTTGACGCAAGCTGCTCCTGACCACTGCACAGCGTTCAAATTCCCCCGGCCCGCTGAGAACAGTGCCTGCCGGGGTCGCCAAGTCTGTGGTATGGATTTCTCTTTTTCCCTGTCCTTGTCTGCATCCACGCAAAACCAAATTGCCCTCAGTAAAACGGGCCGGTGATTTTTGACACACGAAAATCTACTGGCCCGTTGTCGTTTTTTGAAGGCGTTCGAGCCCAGCGTTTGGGTGAGTGGAGCGGCAATGCGGGTTGGGGCGAAAAATGAATTACAGTGCAGTATGTCGCCTCAACTTTCTACGGACGCACCCGGCACCTCGGCTCCCGACCAACTGACCGGGCGAGTGGTTCTCGTGACTGGCGCGGCCAGCGGTATCGGACGGGCGATTGCCCTCGCGGCGGCGCAGGCAGGCGCGAGGGTGGTCGTGTCCGACCTTCAGCCGGAAGGCGAGCAGACGGCTCAGGCCATCGTGGACGCGGGCGGCGAAGCTTTCTTCGTGCCCTGCGACGTGGCTGACGCGCAGGCCGTGGAGCATCTGGTGGCAGAAACCGTAAATCACTTTGGGCAGCTCGACGTGCTGGTCAACAACGCCGGAATCTCGGGCGGCGCTCAGTTGGCCCATCAGCTTGGGGTAGACGCTTGGGACCGGGTGATCGCGGTCAATCTGCGCGGGCCTTTTTTGTGTGCCCGGGCCGCCCTACCGCACCTGATCGCTGCACGTGGAGCCATCGTCAACATCGCCTCGACCTACGGCCTGATCGGCGCACCGCTCGCTGCCGCCTACTGCGCTTCGAAAGGTGGACTGATCAACTTGACCCGGCAACTGGCGGTTGATTACGGCCCCCAGCAGGTGCGCGTCAACGCCGTCTGCCCGGGTTACATCGACACCGACATGGGCGGCGGGCGTGCCCGGCTCAGCCCCGCAGAGCAAGCGGCAGCCCAGACTCGGCGCGAAGCCAACGCCGCCCGGCAACCGCTGGGCCGTCAGGCTCAGGCCGTCGAGGTGGCGCGGGTGGTGGTGTTCTTAGCGTCCGGAGCGGCTTCGTTCATGACCGGCTCGGTGGTCACCGTGGACGGCGGCTGCACTGCCACCTTCAATCACGGTTCCTAGAGCATTCGTCAAAAACAAGCTCTGCTTTGACTGAGCGGGCAGGCCCGGTAGGTGGGGTCCTGCCTAAATCTTCTAGCGAGAGAGCCAGTCGCGAACCGCCGATTTCACGAAGGCCAGCTCAGCGGGCAGACCCGACGGACTACCCGCCCGGTGGCCCCAGATGCTGGGAATGGGACGCAGTTCGCCCGCCTTAAGGTACGGCAACTCGGCGGCATTGTCGGCCACCCGGAAATACAAATCTGTTTCGCTGGGGAGCAGCAGCACTTTGGCGTCAATGGCCGACAGCGCCGCTGCCAGATCACCGCCGTAGCGCGGGTCGGCGCTGATGTCTCCGTACGTCCAGGTCATGGCCTGAGCATAGAGGTTGGCCGCCTCACACGCCCCGAAGCCCGCTTCCCAGTCGGTTTTCAGGTAAGTTTCCAAGTCGGGTGCGCCCAGCACCGAAGAAAACAGCTCTGCGCGGTAGAAATCCTGACTCAGTCCCCAGGCGGCGTAAATATGTCCGAAGGCCTTCAATGCCGCTCTCGGTGGGGCCGAGAACTGGCCGCGTCCCTGATATTCCGGCGCGGCTTCCAGGGTTCGCAGCAGGCCAGACAAAAAGACCTTGTTGTGAATGGCCGTGCGGGCGCTGCCGCAGACGACAATGGCCCGCTGCACCAGTTCAGGAAAAATCGCGGCCCAGTGGTAGGCCTGCATCGCGCCCATCGAAAAGCCGTAGACGGCGGCCACCTGTTCGGTGCCGAACACTTCCCGCAGCAGCCGCATCTGGGCCAGCACGTTGTCGCGCACCGTGACCAGTTCAGGGTAATCCGGTGTATTGGCCGCGCCCGAAGACAACCCGTTGGAGAACATGTCGGGGATGACGATGAAATACTGCTCCGGGTCGAGAATCCCGTCCGGGCCGATCAGCCAGTTCTGGCTGCTGTGGGTGGCGGTGTAGCTGCACGGATAGACGATCAAGTTGTCTTTGGCTGCGTTGAGGGTGCCGTGGGTCTGCCAGGTGAGCTGGGCGTCACGGATCACGCCGCCGCGCTCAACCTCCAGATCACCCAATGAGAAGACGCCTTCTTGAACGGGCCAGGAGCTCATGCGCAACCGCCGGATTCGGGTCTGTGCTGGAGAGTAAAGTTCATGTGATTTAGCTTATTCCTTTGGCAGCGCTGAAATGCCCGCTTCGGCTTTACGTCCGCTTTTATTTAGAATTGGTTGAGTGGAGGCCCATTTGCTCTCTTGCAGGTCATCCGGCTAAACTGATCTGGACTCAACCACATGCTGCCTTTTGACTGGGAATCAACGCTGAACTAGGCCGTTTACTCAGCCGCCCGCTCGAAGGCCCACTGCTTTTTTCTGACGCCCGCCTTTGGCAGTGTGCTCAGCGGCCTAACCCTGAGTGTTTCCTAGCTAGAGTTGAGCAGTGGTGAAAGTCAAAACCCTGAACTTCAGGGTCACGGGCTCATGGTCTAGACCCGTGCCGATAACTCTTTGCCGTTATTACAGCGCCCCGAACGCGCTGCCGATCACGCGGGTCAATCCTCAGTCAGGCACCTCAACTCTGGCCGATCTGAACAAGTTCAAGGCGCGATCACGCCCCTCGCCTCCAAGGAGATCCGTTATGAAAAAACGTTGTTGGCCCGCTTTGATGCTTTCGCTCTTCACCTGCGCCGCCGGTGCACAGACTGCCGCCACTCCCGCTGCGCCCAGTCCCATGTACAGCGGCCCCGGTTCCTACGGTGGCACGGTCAGCGGAACGGATCTGATGGACGTAGACCTGATGTTCATCGGCGCTCACCCCGACGACGACGGCGGCGTGGGCGGCATTCTGGCCCGCTACCTGCTGGACGGCGGCTACAAGGGCACGGTGGTGACCCTGACCGGCGGTGAGGGCGGCGGCAACGCCACAGGCCGCGAAACGGGCCGCGCCCTGGGCCTGATCCGTGAAGAAGAGGAGCGCCGCTCGCTGGCGATGCTGGGCGTCAATAGCCCACACTTTCTGGGCCTGCGCGACTTTTACTTCACGCTGTCGGCTGAAGAAACGCTTGCCAAATGGGGCGGCCCGGCTTTCGTGTGCGACGTGGTGCGGCTGGTGCGGCTGCGCCGTCCTGAAGTCATCGTGACCATGTGGCCCGGCCCCGGCACCCACGGCCAGCACCAGATGGCCGCCCGCGCCGCCACGTTGGCCTATGCCACGGCGGGCGATCCGGCGACTTGCCCCGAGCAGCTCAAGGAGGGCCTGCAACCCTTCACGCCCCTCAAGCTCTACTACTACCCCAACAGCGCCGCCGACACGACCGTTTCTATTCCGACCGACGACGTTTCGCGCACCGCCCGTATCCGCTACGCCGATCTCAAGAACATTGCCCAGTACAACTACCGCACGCAGGGCTGGGACACCTTTTCCACGCTGCCCGCCAAGACGGCTAACCCCGAAACGTTCATGCTGGTGGCTTCACGCGTCGCCACGCCTGCTCAGGAAACCTCCCTGCTGACCGGAGCGCTCACTCCCAGCGGCTCCTCGCCCGCCGGCGTTCGGCTGGAAGTGCAGCCCGCCGCCTACGACATCGGTGCAGGGCAGGCCGCTCCGGTGACCGTCAAGCTGATCAATACCACCAACAAGCCCATGACCGGCGTGACGCTGGCCCTGAGCGCCCCAATGGGCTGGGCCGTTTCGGCAGCCCCGGCGGCCAAAGACCTCCAACCCGGCGAAGCGGCCAGTGCCACCTTTCAGGTCACCGCGCCCTCAGGAGCCGCCGCCGAGCGCAGCACCTTGACCGGCAGCTACCGCGCCGCGCAGGACGGTCAGGCCATCACGGGCCGTGCGGGCAACTTCGTGCGCCCGCTGCCCGCCGTTGTTGCCACCTTCGCGCCCACCTTTGATGTGGCCGCCTATCAGGACTTTGCGCGGCGGGTCGGCACCGACTGGGTGATCGGCTCGCTGCCGACCCGCTTGGCGTTGGCGCTGGGCCAAAAATCCCCGGTGGGCGTCACCGTCACCAATCGCAGCAACGCCGCCGTGAGCGGCAAAATAGACCTCAAACTGCCTGCCGGAATCACGCTCTCGGGAGACACCAGCTATCAGCTGGCCGCCGGACAGAGCAAGACGCTGGCCCTCCAAATGGAAGCCACGTCCGCCGCTTTGCCTGCCGGACGCCAGAGTGCCCTGCTTCCTGTCAGCCTAGATACTGGCTCGTTTGCCGACACCGCCAACGCTTACGTGCTGCCCACCCTGACCATTCCGCGCCTGAGCAAAGCGCCCATTATTGACGGTGATTTGAGCGATATGCAGGCTGGAGCAGACGGACAGATCGGCCCGGATGATCTGTGGTGGAAGGCCAAGCCCGACAATGCGGCGGACGCCAGCGCCAAATTCAAGCTCGGCTACGACGACACCTACCTGTACGTAGGGATGAACGTCAAAGACGACGTGGTGTCTTGCAACATCGCCCCCGACGACATCAAAGCCCAGCTTCGCTCGGACGCCATCGGCGTGACGGTGGACCCTAGCGGTAACAGCCGGGACACTGGCACCACCATGCAGGCCGCCGCTTTTCCCTGCACCACCGCCGGATTCGGTGCACGCGGCTTCCGCGACGCCGACGCCAACCAGGGCGTGATGGAAGAGACGGCTCCCGGTATGCAGGTGGCCTCCAAAAAAGTGGACGGCGGCTACACCATCGAATTCCGTCTGCCTTGGGCCGCCATGCCCAAAGTGCCCAAGCCTGGCGACACCATCGGCCTCAACCTGGTGATGTACGACGGCGATCAGGCCGACGCCCGCGTGGGTGCAAACATCAGCCAGAGCGGACTGGCGTGGGCGGCGTTCTCGTGGGGCGGCAAGCAGGCGCTGCCCTACCTGTGGCCGCGTGTGACGCTAGGCCAATAAGCTCAGCCTTCCCTTCAGACTGAGCGTCGCCGGAATGTTTGTGGCCTGTCCGCGCCGAAACTGAGTTTCAAAGGCCGACAGGCTTGCAAACCCCACGCTGTGGGCCAGGCAATTTAGTCAAGCATTCCAATCAAAGCGGCCACTCGTTTTCACGGGTGGCCGCTTTGATTTGTTGGTTGCTCAAGTGCTTTGGAGTAAGCCGAGAGGGGCGTGCTGATAGGAAAGTAATTCTTAGGCGGTTTGTCCGTTAACGCCCAGACCCGCTCGGCAAAGGACAGCCCCGATGAAATAGGGCGTCAGGATTTTTGGCTGCGTGGATCGAGCGCTTCACGCAGGCCGTCACCAATCAGGTTGAAGGCCAGCACCGCCAGAAAAATAGCGATACCGGGAAACAAAGCCATCCACGGCGCGTCGGTGAGGTAGCCGCGTGCAGCGTTGAGCATAGAGCCCCAACTCGGCGCAGGCGGCTGAATGCCGAGGCCCAAAAAGGACAAGCTGGCTTCGGCCAAAATGGCGTTGGCAATCGCCAGCGAGGTCTGCACGATCAGCGCTCCGCTGATGTTGGGCAGCAGGTGGCGGGTGATCAGGCGGCCGTCGCCGGCTCCCAGCGCCTGCGCGGCCTGTACATAATCGCGCTCGCGCTGTGACAGCACCTCGCCGCGCGTGATGCGGGCAAAGGCGGGCGCGGTCACGATGGCAATGGCGATCATGGTGTTTTGCAAACTGGGGCCGAGAATGGCCGCCAGCGCAATCGCCAGCACCAAGAACGGAAGAGAGAGCAGCGCGTCCACGAAGCGCATCAGCACGTCGTCCAGCCAGCCGCCGATGTAGCCGGCGATCAGGCCGATGCTCGCGCCGAAAACCAGTGCCAAAGACACCGAGATCAGCCCGGCGCTCAGCGACACCCGCGCTCCGTAGACCACCCGCGAGAAGATGTCGCGCCCCAACTCGTCGGCTCCGAACGGATGCACGCTGTTGGGAGCGGCCCGCAGATCAGAGAAAAAAATCTGAGCGGGGTCGAAGGGAGCCACCTGTGGAGCCAGCAGCGCCGCCACCGCGAAAACCAGCAGCACGAACAATCCGATCACGGCCAGCTTGTTTTTAAGGAAACGCCGCAGTGGAGCGGGCAGACGGCGCTTGATCGGAGGCGGCGTCTTGGAAAGCGTTGTGGTCATCGTCTTGTCTCCATCAATGGTACCGAATGCGCGGATCTACCGCCGCGTAACCCAAATCCACCAGAAAACTCACCAGAAACACGGCCACCGCTGAAACCAGCACCACGCCCTGAATCACCGGCAAATCGCGGGTAAACACGGCGTCAATCAGCAGTCGTCCGAAGCCGGGAATGCTAAAAATCTGCTCGGTGATGACCGCTCCGCCCAGCAGCCCGCCCAGTTGCAGGCCAAAAGCCGTCAGGTAAGGAATCAGCGCGTTTTTGAGGGCGTGCTTGGAAGTGACCTGCCGCTCCGTGAGGCCTTTGGCATGGGCGGTTCGCACGTAGTCTTGCGTCAGCGTTTCGCTTAAGCTGGAGCGCAGATAGCGCGTCAGAACCGCTGCCGAGCCGAGGCCCAGCGTGACGGCGGGCAAGAGCAGCAGCAGCAGATTGCGCTGCGGATTTTCCAGCAAGCTGGTGTAACCGCTCGCCGGAATCCAGGCCAGCCGGATGCTGAACAAGTAAATCAGCAAAATGCCCAAAAAGAAATTGGGCAAACTGATGCCCGACAGCGCCAGCAGCGTCAGCAGCCGGTCAATCCAGGTGTTGCGCCGCACCGCGCTGAGAATTCCGGCGGGCAGCGAAATCAGCAGCGAGATCAGCATGGCAAACAGCGAGAGTTCCAGCGTGACCGGCAGTTTCTGGGCGATCAGGTGGCTGACGCTGCTGTTGTCGGTCAGGCTGGTGCCGAGGTCGAGCCGCAAAGCGCCGGTGAGCCAGCTGAAATACTGCTGCGGCAAGGAGCGGTCTAGCCCCAGCGAGCGGCGCAGTTCATTGAGCGCCTGCGGCGTGGCCTCCTGTCCGAGAATCAGCCGGGCCGGATCGCCGGGCAGCAGCTTGACCATCGCAAAGACGATCAGGGTGACGATCAGCAAAGTGGGAATGGCCGACAGCAGGCGGCGCAGCGCAAAAGCAATCACTTGACCTCCTTGGTTGGGAATGCTGCTTCAGGACTGAAAAAAAGGGCGGGAAATGTGCTCGGCCCGCCCTTTTTGAGACTGAGTCTCCTTACTTCAGTTCCACGTCTTTAAAGCGTAGAATCCCGTCTGGAATGGGCTTGAGGCCGCTTAGACCCTTGACGCTCGCCACCTGATTGCCTTGAAAGTAGACCCAAGTGTAGGGCGTGTCGTTGATGATGGTGCTCAGCGCGACGTTGTAGGTGGCGATGCGGGCCGACATGGCATTTTGGGCGCGGGCTTTGGCCAGCAAACCGTCGACGGTCTTGTTGCTGTATCCGGCTTGGTTGTTGCTGCCGCCCGTTACGAAGAAGTCGTAAATGTTGCCGTCAGGGTCGGGTCGCCCGCTCCAGCCCAGCATCAGGGCGTCGTAATCCTTCTTGTCGGCGCGGTCGAGCAGCGTGCCGAATTCGACCTGCTCAATCTTGGCGGTGATGCCGGCCTGCGCGAACATAGCCTGATAGACCTGCGCCAGTTGGGTGGTCACACTGCCGGGCACCGTCAGGAGCGTAAAGGTCAGAGGCTTGCCGCCCAATTTGCTTTTGGCCAGCGCGATGTTGGGCTTCTGAACCGTAATGGCCGAGGACGCGGCGGACGTGCCGGGTGGGAATGGCCCGGCGGCGGGCGTGACCGTGCCGTAGAAGATGCTCTTGGCAATCGCCTCGCGGTCGATGGTGGCCGCCACCGCCTGCCGGAAATTCTTGTTGTTGAACGGAGCGCGGGTCACGTTGAACCAGACGCCCTGATAGCCGATGCCGGGGTAGTTCATCACGCTGAATTTGGCGTTTTGTTCCAGCTTGGTGATGTCTTTGGGGTCAATTGGCGTCACAGTCTGCACCGCGCCTGAAAGCAAATTGGCGTACCGCACGTCGCCGTCGGGGAAGGGGCGGTAGATCAGCTTGTCGATCTTGGGTGCGCCGTCCCAGTAATTTTTGTTGGCGCTGAGGGTGATGTTGTCCTGGCGCACCCGGCTGACGAAGACAAAGGGGCCGCTGCCCACAGGGTTGTTTTGGAAATCGGCTCCCTCCTTCTTGGCCGCTGTAGGCGAGACGATCATGCCGGCGCGGTCGGTGAGCACCGCCAGCAGCGGCCCATACGGCTGCGAGAGGACGATTTGAACCGTCTGCGGGTCAATGACCTTGACTTCTTTGACGCTGGAAAGCTCATTCTTGCGTACGCTGCCTTCCAGCGTCCGGTTGCGGTCTATGCCGTATTTGACGGCGGCAGCGTCCAGTACAGTACCGTCGGTGAATTTCACGCCGCTTTTCAGCTTGAAGGTGTAAAGCAGGCCGCCGTTGGTGACTTTCCACGACGTTGCCAGCGCCGGAATCACCTTGAGATTCACGTCTAAATCCACCAGCTTGTCAAAAATCTGGTTCATCACTTGCCGGTCAACCAGTGCGCTGGACAGCGCCGGGTCGAGGCGCGGCGGATCGGCGTCTAAGCCCACGGTAAGGGTGACCGCCGAGGCCGAGTTGATTAGGGCCGCGCAGGAAAGGCTGAGGCCGAGCAAAACCAGTGGCTTGAGTTTAGGCATGAGTAGAACCTCCAGTAGATGAATAGGCGTCGGGGGCGGTGCGAATGACGCTGTCCAGGTGAGTGGACATGGTGAGGCGGGCCCGTTCGGGCGAGCGGGCGGCGATGGCTTCAAAGATGTCGCGGTGCTGCTGCACGGTCAGGCCGGGCTGGGTTCCCACCAGCAGGCGCTCGCGCAGATGAAGCAGCAGGTGCTGCAAGGTGTTCAGCGCCGCCACCACCACGCTGTTGCCCGACGCCTGGGCAATCAGGGCGTGAAAGACCAAGTCCTCCGCGCCCAGTGGCTGCTGGGACTGCTTGGCCGTCTCCTGACGCTCCAAGCAGTCGTTGATGGCTGCAATCTGCGCGGCGCTGGCATGGAGCGCGGCGAGGGCGGCCACCTCCGGCTCGATCATCTGCCGGAACGCCAGCAGATCGCGGGCCTGCGGCGGCAGGCGGGTCAGCAGGCCCTGAAACGGCAAGCACAATGTGGCCGCGTCGGGCTGCTGCACGAAAGTGCCCTCGCCTTGCCGCACGCCAATATGGCCCAGCACTTCCAAACGCGCCAGAGCGTCGCGCAAACTGGCCCGCGAAACGCCGAGTTGCCCAGCCAGCACCCGCTCCGGCGGCAATTTCTGGCCGGGCAGCATCTCACAGCGCACAATCAGCGCGAGCAGTTCATCAGCTACGCTTTGAGGGATTTTTTGTCGTTTGACCGGGTAGACCGTCACGGACACCTCCACGGAGACTTGCTTATCAAAGGCGGAGCGGGCAGGGGAGAGCGGCGCAGCGACACAAATGAAACACCAAACAAGCACGTGCAGCAAAAGCAAAATTGAGTGGCCGGATGGTCTGACCACTGAACTTATCGAGAACTGTATACAAAGCGGTGCCGTTTACAGCGAAGTTGTCTAGTCTGCACCTGACGCGCCGCGCTCAGCCGTGCTGTATGCTGCCCGCCCGTTTCATTCGTCTTTTTGTGTATGGCCAAACGCCCGCTCAGGGCGGCTGACAATCAGCGTGGTTCAAGCATTCAGGTACTGATTTGTGAGCGCCATCCTGGCCAGCGCTCCCCGGCCTTTCAGGCGAGTAATGAAACGAACCTCCACCCCGCACCTGCCCGGCGGGGTTTTGCCCCAATGGTTTCCCCGACCCAGTTGCTTATTGGCGAGTCACAGGCCGACGCGAATTTAGCCTTTCGCAGAAGATCGGCAGGTTGACGCAAACGAGCGTTTCTACACCATGAGGCCGCTTGCCTGACCTATCCTGAAGCATGGTCAATGCTCCTTACACTGGGCGACGTTCGAAGTCGCCCGCTCTCACCGGCTTGCCGGACGCTGCGGCCTTTGCTGGCTTATGACGGCCCCACGCCCTGACCAAGAGAATCAGTTGGAGATGAGTCAGCTTCAAAACATCGTCGACGTCAGCACCGACTGCATTAAAGTGCTTGATCTCGACGCCCATCTGCTATCGATGAATACTGGCGGGATGGCCACCATGGAGATCGGCGACTTCAGTCTTTGCCAGCACCAACGCTGGCCGAGCTTCTGGGAAGGAGAAGCCCGCCTTCAGGTCGAACGCGCCCTCGAAGCGGCCAGAGCGGGAGAAGCCTCAGTCTTCGAGGGGCCGGCCCAGACGTTTGCGGGGACGCCCAAGTGGTGGGAAGTCCGGATCTCACCGATTCGGGATCAAGGCGGCACCATCACCAAGTTGCTGGCGATCTCGCGCGACATTACCGACCGCAAGACAGCCGAATTCCGGCTCCAGGAAAGTGAAGCGCGTCTGCGGGCTCAGGCCGAGATGCTCAGTCTTCAGGCCAGCCAAAACGAACAGGCCCTGTTTGCCTTCGTGCGCTTCACGACGAAGGTGGCGAGCAGCACGGATTCTGAGCTGCTCGCCACCGCCGCGTCAGACGTGATAAGAGAGGTGATCGGCGGTGCCATGAGCGGGTTTTACTTGATCCAGGGAGATACCGCCCATCCGCTGATGTTCTCGAGCAACACCCCGCCGGAAGTTCAGGCGCTCCGGCGGCCCGGGTTATCCGTCCAGTATCCCCTGATTCAGCAAGCGCTGGAACAACGCCGGGCCGCTTTTGCCGAGCACGACCAAGCCCGTCAGCAGTCGGTGGGCTACGCCAGTGCTCTGAGCGTCACCCCGTACTTCCGGCAGGGCCAGCCGTATGCCCTGTTCGCCACCGGGATTGACCGCTCCAGCTGGTCAGCGCGGGAACGGGCCATCATCGAGTCTGTCGGCAACGGCCTGGGCCTGGCGCTGGAACGCGCTGGGCAGGCCCGGCAACTGACCGCCCAGCGTGACATGCTTCAGGCGGCCAATGAAGAACTCGAAGCCTTTGCCTATTCGGTCTCGCACGACCTGCGTACCCCGGTGCGCCACATCGTCAGCTTCGGGGCGCTGCTGCGCCGTTCCCTGCCCGAGCAGCTGGACGCCAAGACCCAGCGGTATTTCAACGTGGTGGAAACGGCCGCCGTTACCCTCAATCAGTTGATCGACGGCATGCTCGACCTCTCGCGCACCTCACGTCAGCCGCTCGAGGCCGGGCAGGTTGATCTGAGCCGCCTGCTCAGCGCGGCGCGTCAGGAGATCGGGGCCGCCGAACCCTCACGCCAGATCACTTGGCAGGTCGCCAAGTTACCGGTGGTCACGGGCGACGCCGCCTTGCTGCGCCGGGTGATGAGCGCCCTGCTAAGCAACGCCGTGAAGTACACCCGGCCACGTGAGGCAGCGGTGATCGAAGTGTGGGCCGAGGACCGTGAGCAGACCTGGGCCGTGTTCGTGCGCGACAACGGCGTGGGTTTTGATCCGCGCTACAAAGACAAGCTGTTTACCGTTTTCCAGCGCCTGCACCGTCAAGAAGACTTCGAGGGTGCAGGGGTGAGTCTCGCCAATGCCCGGCGGATCATGGCCCGGCACGGGGGAGTGATGACCGCCGATGGTCAGGTCGGGAAGGGTGCGACCTTCGGCTTCATCCTGCCAAAAGCGGCCAGCGATTGGGCTGAGCCGGCCCATTGACGTGGTCGCCGCCTCTACTCAGGTGGGCCAAGCGGCGTAAGGATTGGCCGCGCTGCTGAGCAACTTTGGACGGTGCCGCGCCGCGCCTGAAACCTGGGATTGAACATAGCCCCAGTGAGCGGCGCTGCAAAGCGCTTACACTGCATCAGCTATGAACGATACAGAGACCCCCTTTAATGCTGCTGCGGATCAAGCGGCGCAGCTGATCACCCACCTTCAGGGTGTGACGCAGGCGCTGGCCGCCGTCCGCCAGCAGGGTGAGGTCTTTGGCATCATCTTGAACGACGCGCTGGAAGCCCTCCAGGGCATCGCCGGGACCGTCTTGCTGGTGCAGGGCAACCGGCTGTACGTCGCGGCCCGGCGGGGTCACGATGACGCCAGCGTCTGGCAGGACAGCGTTCTGAGTGACTCGCGCCCTGGCCCGGATGTCCTGCGTTCCAACACCCCGCTCTTCTTCAGCGGCAGCGGCGATCTGGTCAGCGCCTATCCCCAGCTCGAAGTGCACAGCGGCGGCGTGGCGGCGGTGGCCAGCGCGGTGTTGCCGATGGTCGAAGATGGCCAGCCGCTGGGCGTGATCGTGCTGGACTTCCGCGAGCCGCACGACTTCACCACCGATGAGGAGCGCTTCCTCCTGACGCTGGCCGGGCAGTGCGCTCTGGCGCTCGACCGGGTGCGGCTTTCAGGCAACTTAGAGCGCCAAGTGCAAGACCGCACCGCCGAACTCGAAGCCTTTGTGCGCTTCACTGAACTGGCCGACGGCGAGACGGACGTGCTGGCCCTGGCCGGGCACGCCGAAGAGGTGCTGAGCCTTCTTTTCCCCGGCTGCACCAACGGCTACTACGCTCTAGAAGATGGGGCCTGGAAACTCAAGGTCTACAGCCGCGATCTGGAAGCTGACCCAGACCTGCTGGCCTCGCTCAAGGCTGGGCTGCCGCTGGATACGCCGGTATTCGCTCAGTCGGCGCGAACTGGCGGCCCAGTGTTTGTTGAAGGCTGGAACCCTGAGAAAGAGCAGATTGCCCAGACCGAGGCGTACCAGAGTGTCGGCACCTATCCGTTGTCGGTCGGCGGCAGCATCCAAGCGGTCTTCGTGCTGGGCCGCAGAGACACCCCACACTGGACGGCCCACCAGCAAGCGGTGTTTCATTCGGTGGGCCGCAGTCTCAAGCTGGCCCTCGAGCGTACCGAGCAGACCCGGCAGCTGAAGATGCAGCGCGACATGCTTCAGGCGTCCAACGAGGAACTCGAAGCCTTTACCTACTCGGTCTCGCACGATCTGCGCACTCCGGTGCGGCACATCATCGCCTTTGGCGGCCTGCTGCGCCGCTCACTGCCGGGGCCGCTGAGCGAGAAGGCCGAGCGCTACTTTGGCGTCGTCGAAGCTGCTGCCGTCCATCTTAACCAGCTGATTGACGGCATTTTGGAGATCTCGCGCACTTCCCGGCAACCTCTCAGGGTGGGGAAGGTCGATCTGGGCCGGTTGGTGGAGATGGTCCACAAAGAGCTGAGCGCGGCTGCCCCTGACCGTGAGATCAGCTGGAAAGTCGCCGAGCTGCCGACGGTGACGGGCGACGCTGATCTGCTGCGGCGGGTGGTGATGGCCCTGCTGAGCAACGCGGTGAAGTACACCCGTACCCGTGAGCAAGCCGTCATCGAGATCTGGGCTGAGGAGCAGCCGCAGAGTTGGACGGTGCTGGTGCGCGACAACGGGATAGGCTTCGGGCCGCAGTATCAGGGCAAACTGTTCACGATGTTCCAGCGCCTGCACCCTCAGGAGGAGTATGAGGGAGCGGGGGTAGATCTGGCCAATGCCCGGCGGATCGTGACCCGGCACGGCGGTACGGTGATGGCACAGGGCCGTCCTGGCGTAGGGGCCACCTTCGGCTTCACCTTGCCCAAAGCCGCCGTCCAGCGTGAGAAGGCTGCTCTCTAGGGCGGTCTCCCCTTGCGCTCAGGAGTCTCGTCTTACGCGGGCACGCTGACTTTTTAAGAAAGAAGCCATCAGAAACAAGCGTTCCAGACGTGATGAGATGTTGCAGCAGGCCAAGTGAAAGCAGCACAGCTCTGCCGCTCAGGCTGAAGCGGTGGCAAAGCCAAATAGCGTGGCCGAAGACCGCCAGAAAAAACTGGTGGCCGCTGGATTGCTGAGCACTCAGCCCACTTTTGCCTGCTCCCAACACCTTGCCGCAGCCCTGATCAGGTTACACTGGCGGGGTGAAACTCGATCTGGATCAACTGCTGACACTCTCCAACCTCAATGGCGTGCCCGGACGCGAGGACGCCGTGCGGGAGTATGTCCAACAGCAACTCGGCGGCCTGGTAGATGATTTGCGCGTCGACGCTTTGGGCAATCTGATTGCCTTCCGCGCGGGCCGGGACGCGCCCAGTGGCAAAGCCAAAGAGCGGGTGATGCTCAGTGCCCACATGGACGAGATCGGCTTTCTGGTGCGTTACATCGACGAGCGGGGCTTTTTACGGGTGCAGGCGCTGGGCGGCTTCGATCCGCGCAACCTGTTTGCCCGCAATGTGACGGTGCAGACGCGCGGCGAGGCGTTGCCCGGCGTTCTGACCCCGGGAGGCCGCCCTATCCATATCTCCAACCCCGAAGACCGCAGCAAGGTGCCGGAACTGCGGGCCTTTTTTGTGGATCTGGGTCTGGACGCGGAGGCGGTGCGCCAGCAGGTGCGGGTCGGGGATATGGTCACGCTCGACCAGCAGGCGCGGCGGATGGGTCAATTGGTGGTGGGCAAGGCGATGGACGACCGCGCCAGCGTTTTCATGCAGCTCGAAGTGCTGCGCCAGTTGACCGGCCCGCCACGTCACGACCTCTACGCGGTGTTCAGCACCCAAGAAGAAGTCGGGCTGCGCGGCGCAGTCACCGCCGCTTACAGCGTGCAGCCGAGCATAGGCATCGGGCTGGACGTGACGCTGGCCGTCGATACGCCAGGCGTTGAGGCGGACGAGGCGGTGACCCGGATGGGAGAAGGCATCGGCATCAAGGTCTACGACAGCAGCATGATCAGCACCCGCTGGCTGGTTGACGAGTTCGTAGACTTGGCTGAGCAAGAAGGCGTCGCGTACCAGTTGGAGGTGCTCTCGCAGGGCGGCACCGACGGCGCGGCCATTCAGGGCAGCCGCTCAGGAGTGCCTACGCTGACGCTGAGCCTACCGACCCGTTACATCCACAGCGTCACCGAAGCGGTGCATGTCAGCGATCTGGAAGCGGGCGTCGCCTTGCTGCTGGCTTACCTGAAGTAAATGAGCGCGGTTTCGCCGCAATGCGCTGTCCAACAGCTCTCTGATATGCGGCCTGCCGAACTGATAGGGGGCGGGTAGAACCTCCAGCGACTTGCGATCATAATCATAAGCAGTTTGATGCTGCCGACTGACTCCACCCGTACCCTCGCTGCCCGGAGCGCAGCCACTTCGTCTACTTCTGACGGGTTGGCTCCGGACCGTTTGCGTCGGCGCGTTTATTTGGGAGCGACAGCGCTGGGCATCGGCGTTTTGATAGGAAGCTGGATCATCAACATCCAGGCACCGCGTCCGGATCTCTACATTTCAATCGGGCATCCTCTTTTGCTGTTGCAATGTCTGTGGGTCATGGTCTGGCTGCTTCAGGGCCGCGCTCTGAACGTCGCTGAACGGGTGGTCTTGATCGTCAATTCCCTGTCCATCCTCGTGCAAATGCTGCTGGCTCTCGTCGCCCAAGACAGCCAGTTGATCGGCCTCACCAGCGCGGCGTACTGGATGCTGGTGGCCGTTTCAATTTTGACTTTTCTGCTGTTCAACAACCGCCAAGCGCTCCTGATCTGCGGCGGAATGTATACATTGGCGGTCGCCTTGCCGTGGAGCATTCTGCTGCTTCGGGGCGCTCAGCTTGAAACTTACGGCGACCTGGGCAGGGTTCAGTTGACTTGCGGCGCTGTTCTGGTGTTGTTGTCGCTGCTGGCGTGGTACAAAGAGCGCTTTGCGGCCGAACAAGGGCAGCGCTATTTACTCGAACGGTTGGCCTACACCGATCCGTTGACGCAGCTTCCCAACCGTCACGCGCTCTACCTTGAGATTGACCGTTTACTCACTGAAAGCGGTGAGGGCCATCACGGCTGTTTGATTTTGCTCGATATCGATCACTTTAAGCGTGTCAACGACACCTTCGGTCACACCATCGGCGATCAGGTACTCACTGAAATTGCTTCTCGTCTGCGGCGCGAGGTGGGGGCGCAGGGTTGCGTGGGGCGCTGGGGTGGTGAAGAGTTTCTGATCACTCTGCCTAGAGTTTCGCAGGACGAGGGCTGCGTATTGGCAGAGCGGTTACGCAACGCTATAGCGTTACCACTGCTTACGGAGGCCGGTGTGGTGACGGCCAGTTTTGGGATCACGCCTTGCTTTGCCGGAGACGATTTGCAACGTCTGACCGCCCGCGCCGACCGCGCCCTTTATGCTGCCAAAGAGTCAGGACGTAACCGGGTGGTCGTCGTGGCCGCTGATCTGGAAGATCAAGCCTCACCAGCGCTGACCGAATTCTCCTTATCGTGATGTGCAGCCGTGTTGCCTTACTCAGGCTGGTGGGGGAGCCTGAGTAAGGCAACACAACCGGTGGTACTCAATCGCCGCCTCACACACTGCTTGGTGAGCGCGGACGAACATGGCAAAGCGCTGGCCGTAGATGGTCTCGTCGGGCGCTTCTGTAATCACAGTGAGAGGGCAGAGCGCCTCAGGATACTCGGCCAGTAAAAACGGCAACCCCCGAATCAGTTCGTAATGTGGTGGGCCGCTGTGCGCGGCTCCTGTCCGGCAGGCGCGGGTGGTGTGTGCCACCACGTCATCCAGGGTCGTCAGGCGCGTAGCGATAGCGTCGGCTAATCGGTGGGCGCTCTTCTGATGCCCCGAGTGATACCGGATGATGGTCAGGAAACCGGCGGGCAGCGCCCAAGACTCGAATCCAAAAGGAGCGTAACCGCTGTAAGGTCGCACCCACTCGTGCGCGGGGTAGCCGTGCAGGTTGAGGTGGAGCGACGCGCCGATCTCTCCAGCGGCCCAGGCCCGTGCACGGGCTTCCCAGCGGGGATCGCCGTTTCTGAGTCTGAATTCCAGATCGTCGCCCAGCGAGGTGTAGCGGGCGGCGTGGTGCATATGCTCAGGGTTAAGCTGGGTCAGCGCCCGGTGCAGGTGGGCACCGTCTGGATTTTCCAAGGGCAGCACGGCAAAGGGCAGCGGGTTGGCCGCCAGCGTGCCGATGAGCTGCGCGGCGGCAACCGGGCCGGTGGTCTCGTTGGCGTGCTGGCCGCTGGTAAGCAGCACCCCGCGTGCCAGAAATTCCGGCTGATCTGCTGTGCTGCGCCGCAAAACGGTTGGCACAGGCCGCCCATCTACGCTGTAGGCTGGGATGGCCCACTCCAGGCCAAACTGCTCGGCCTGCTGACGCGCGTAAGCCCAAATATGTGCCGGTTTCCAGGGCCGGTCTGTGGAGAGAGCGCCAACGTCTATTGCAGCAAGTTTGGGCAGGGCGGGCGCAGTCTCGGCGGTGAACTCTGGAGGAAATGAAGACTCGCCCCAAGGCGTCAGCGTCACGCGCACCCAGCCATTTTGACCGGGCGTGCTGGTTGCCACGGGCGCGATCCGGCCCGGTATCAGCGAGCGGTCGCTGACCGGAGTGCCGGCCCGCTGCTTGAGGGCGTCCAGCGTCCCGAAGTAAATCTCCTCGGTCAGCGCTTCGGTCATGCTGACGCGTTCATCCAGTACGTCCAGTGCAAAGTCTGGCTCGGAGAGGTGCAGGTTGACCGATAGATTCTTGAAGATCGGCAAACCGGGCCGCTCACCGGCCAAGTTCAGGACATGAGGCAGTACCACCTCGCCGTACCAATCCCAGAACAGTTCCCCATCGGTGGGCAGGCGCTCATCGTGTAAAGTCTCTGCTTGGCTTTTTACGGTCAACCAACCGGTCGGGCCAAAGACCTCACGTCCGTCGGGTGAAGTGCGGTGGTGGAGGGGCACAGCGCAGGCTCCGTGCCAGAGTACGGTTTCCCCCCGGTAAAGAACCGCTTCATACTGCGTTGCCGAGCCGCCAGCTTTAAGCTCTGCCCGCACGCCCTCGCGCTCCAGCAGGGCAGCCAGCGGGTAGAGTTCTTGTAAGAAACGTCCCTGAGTCGCTGGCGCAATGACCGGATAAGTCACGCTGAGTCGGTCAGCTTGGTGACGCCTCCAGAGCGGCTGAATCTCCTCGGCCGCCCAGAAGTAGCCGGTTTTGTAAGCGCTCCGGACATGAACCGCCGCGCTCTGCCCACGTTCTCGGAACTTTTGAAGAATGGTGTTTTTTAGCCCAGCACGGACTTCCGGCGATTCGGACACATAGGCGTGGACAATCAGCGGGCCGCCAGTGATCGGCAGATCGTCAAGCCGCCCGAGGAGGCGCTTCCCTTCCCACTGAAACTGCGCTTCCCAGATGGTGCGGGCTGGGCCGAGCCGGGTGGTGTCCTGACGGGGCGGTTGGTGCTTGGTGGGTAAGCGAGTAGGGGTCATCAGGGTCTTCCTTAGTGAGTAAGGGACTTCCTTGTAGGTCAAGGCGGTCGCGCGGAGCCAATCCTCAAAGCAGATTAAAGCCCAGCCGCTCGGAGCTTGGCCAACAACTCCGGCAGCATGGACAATGAGAGCGGGTCAGTTGCGCCGCTGATCTGGCCCAGTTGTGAACCGAACTTCAGCTCCCGGTTCCCTACCATCAACCGCAGCAGCTTACCGCCCGACCCTTTACGTTTGCCTATTTTGATGCAGCCAATCAAGCCTTCAAACAAACGCATCTCTCAAACTCTATCGCTAACGATTTTTGACAAGCAGCACCTAACAAGCTGTCTGGCTGCATCACCGCTTCCCACTGTGTTACTGGGACATTCAAGAATTGCTCCACCAGCGCGGGTATTCAGGTCAGTATCGTCGTGATTTGCATGAGTGTGGACGGCGTTTGGCTTCCCACTGCGGCTTACTTCAGGTTCCAGTCCTGATAGACAAAGCCCCACACCGGGTGGTGGCTGAAGTTCTGGATGTTCGGGTTGACGAAGTCGTAGACCACCGGGTAGAACAGCGGCACCACCGGATAAGCTGCCAGAATCATCTTCTGGGCCTTCTGGTACAGCGTCACGCTGGCTTTGAGATTGACGCCTTGGGCTTGATCGAGCAGTGTGTCCACAGTCTTGTTTTTGTACCCGGAGAGGTTCCAGCTGCCCGGTGCGTACTGATTGGACTTGAACAGGATCGGCAGGAAGTCCGAGGCGTCCGGATATGCCTGGAACCAGCCGGAGAGCCCGATGGCCGTCGTGCCGGGGGTGGTCATGGTGTTGATCCACTCGGCCTGCGGCAGCGTCTTGATGCTGGCCTTGATGCCGATCACGGCGAGTTGCTGCTGCACCGCTTGGGCGATCTTGGTGAACGCCTCGTCAGTGGACGTGAGCAGAGTCGTGCTCATGCCGTTTTTTAAGCCCGCCTGGGCCATCAGCGCTTTGGCCTTGGCCGGGTCGTAGCTTATGTCTTCAACAGTCGAATCGTTGCCCGCCAGACCCAGCGGAATCATCTGGTTGGCGATCTTACCGCGCCCGTTGACGAGTTGCAGGATGCGCTTCTTGTCGATGGCGTGGCTGACCGCCTCGCGCACCAGCTTGTTGTCGAAGGGCGCTTTCTGGGTGTTAATGTAGAGATAGTCCACGCCGATCTGCACCGCGTCATGCACGTAGCTCTTGTACTGGGGACTCTGCACGATCGAGGCGAACTGCGCGGTCGGCACCCCGTTCCCGAGCACGTCCACCCCGCCTCGTTGGGCGCGCAGCAGCGACACCTGATCGTTGAGGCTCAGCAGAATGTGAACCTCGTCGAGCTTGGCGGCATTCGCCTTGTCGAAGTAGGTGGGGTTCCTGGCCAGCACCATTTCCTGTCCCGGCACCCACGACTTGAGCACGAACGGGCCGTTGGCGACCACGTGGTGGGAGTAATCGCTGCCCCACTTCTCGGCGGCCTTGCGGTCCACCGCCGAGCCGAACGGCGTCGCCATATAGTTCAGGAACGTCCGGTCAGGCTTGATCAGCTGAAACTCGATGGTGTAGGGGTCGGGCGTCTTGATGCCGCTGACGTCCTTGGCCTTGCCGTCCACGAAATCGGCGGCCCCTACCAGATTGCCGAACCAGCCCGCTTTGCCGCTCTGGGGCGATTTGCTCTTGGGATCAAGAATCCGCTCGATGGCGTACTTGAAAGCGGCGGCGTCGGTCGGTTCGCCGTCCTCGAACTGAATGCCTTTCTTGATATGAAAGGTGTAGGTCTTGCCGTCCTTACTGACCTGACCCAGGTGGGTGGCGGCCCAGGGCACCAGCATCGTGCCGTCACGGTAGGTCAGCAGTGTGACGAACAGGGCGTGCTCCACCGGCCAGTTCTGGGTGTCGTCGCCGATAGCCGGGTCGAGGGTGTGCATGTCGGACGAGTAGGCGACCGTGACACTCTTGGTGGCGAGGGCGGGGCTAACAGCGAGGGCAAGGGTCAGTGAAAAAGCACTCAGCAACATACGGTTCACGGGGTACTCCTAGACAGAGGGTGGCGAAGGGTGAGGGGGTCGGTTATTTGATTTTCCAGTCCTGATAGACGTAGTTCCAGACCGGATGCAGGTCGGTGCCCGTCAGGCGCGGGTTGATGAAGTTGTACTGAACGGTGTTGTAGAGCGGCACCCAAGGAACATCGGCCAGAATCTGTTTTTGCACCTTCTGGTAGCCGGGCAGCGCCTGTTTGAGTGGCTGGCCCCGTAAGGCTTCGAGCTGAGCGTCCACGGCCGGGTTCTTGTAATTGGCCAGATTAAAGCCGCCGGGCTGGATGTAGGCCGCCTCAAACAGCACGTCGAGGAAATCCGAGGGGTCGGGGTAATCTTGAAACCAGGCCGAGATGCCGATGCTGGTCGCGCCCGGCGTGGTGATGGTGTTGATGTACTCGGCTCCCGGCAGCGCCTTGATGGCGACTTTCATGCCCACGGCGGAGAGCTGCTGCTGCACCGCCTGGGCCAGCTTGGGACCCGGCTCGTCGGCGGTGGTGATCAGCGTCAAGGTCTGGGAAGCGTCGTAGCCAGCCTGCTTGAGCAGCGCCTTGGATTTGGCAACGTCTTGGGTGCCGACTGGAATGGAGACGTCGTAGCCGGGCATACCGGGCGGCAGAATCTGCCCGGTGGTCTTGCCGCGCCCGTTGACGAGCTGCACCATGCGGGCCTTGTCTATGGCGAGGCTGACTGCCTGACGCACCATCTTGTTGTTGAAGGGAGCCTTTTGGGTATTCATGAACACGTACTCGGTGCCGACCTGTACCAGGCTCTTGACGTAAGCCTTGTACTGCGGGTTGGAGATGATGGACGCGAACTGCGCTGAGGGAATGCCGTTGCCCAGTACATCCACCTGGCCGCGCTGGGCACGCAGCAGGGCAACCTGTTCACTGAGGCCCAGCGAGAACTCGATGCGGTCAATCTGAGCGGCCCCCGCCTTATCGAAGTAGGTTGGATTCTTGACGAGCACCACCTTTTGCCCCGGTACCCATGAGTCGAGCAGGAACGGGCCGTTGGCGACGACGTGGTGCGAGAAATCGCTGCCCCACTTTTCCACAGCTTTGCGTGGCACCGCCGCCGAGAACGGGGTGGCGAGTACGTTGAGGAAGGTGCGGTCGGGTTTGATGAGCTGAAACTCGATGGTGCTGGGGTCAATCACCTTGATGCCGCTGACGTCCTTGGCTTTGCCAGCCACAAAGTCGGCGGCCCCCACCAGATTGCCGAACCAGCCGCCGGTGCCGCCTTGCGGCGACTTGGTCTTGGGATCGAGCACACGCTCGAAGGCGTACTTGAAGGCGGCGGCGTCGGTCGGCTCGCCGTCCTGAAACTGAATGCCTTTCTTGAGGTGGAAGGTGTAGGTCTTGCCGTCCTTGCTGACCTGGCCCAGGTCGGTCGCGGCCCAGGGTTTCAGGTTGGTGCCTTTGTCGTAGGTCAGCAGCGTGACGAACAGGGCGTGCTCCACCGGCCAGTTCTGAACGTCGTAGCCGATGGCCGGGTCGAGGCTCTGAAAATCGGACGGGTAACTCACGGTGACGGTGCTGGCCGCGAGTGCGGAACTCAGCGACAGGGTGAGGGTCAGGCCGAGGGCGGATAGAACAGCGGGCTTGGTCATGGAACTCCTTATCTGGGGGGGAGAAGTCGGAAGGGTGGTTAGACTGCGATGCGCGGGTCGGCTCAGCTGGACACCATGGCCACCTGATCATCAGCAGGTCGGTGTTCTGCACGGCTCGTACCCAAGCAGCGCCTGAAATTGCGGATACATCGCCGGATTTTCGTCATCTGCTTCTGAGCGGTCAGCACGGCGTCAGAGCCAACACCTTTTCAAAATCGGGCTCAGTTCTTTTGGGCGGGCGCATCGTCAAGCGCGACAAATCGCAGATCGAGGTCAGGAAGATCCTCGACAAAGGCGTGCAGCAGGGTTAAGGCCCCTTCCATATCACGGGAGTCGAGCACCTCGACAGGGCTGTGGGTGTAGCGGTTGCCCACGGATACGGCTCCTGTGGGCGTGCCTCCCCCGGCGTACTGCAGCGCCCCGGCGTCCGTCCCGATTCCTTTAAGCAGTTCGTGCTGAACCGTGAGTCCGCAGCGCTCAGCCGATGCCAAAAGACCGCGCCGAACCGCAGGGTGAACAAGGGTCGAGAAGTCCATCACCTTGACGGTTGGCCCTTTGCCCAGTCTTAAACGTTGCCGGGACATTTCAGGCGTATCGTCGGCGGCTGTCATGTCCAGCGCCAGCGCCACATCGCCCCTGAGGTGCTGAGCGGCGGCCTGCGCTCCGCGCACCCCCACTTCTTCCTGCACCGAGAACAGGGCCACGAGCGTTACGGGTGGCGGCGCGTCTTGGAAGGACTCCAGCAGCGCCAGTAAGATGGCGCAGCCCGCACGGTCATCCAGCCCGTGGGCCGTAAAGCGCCCACTGCGTTTCCCGAGTTCGGTCAGCGATCCCACGAAGCCCACTGGATCACCGATGGACACACCCATAGTGGCCACCTCCTGCGCACTGCTGGCTCCGATATCGACGTAAAGATCGGAGTACGGCACGATCGTGCGCCGGTCGGCTTCCGTCAACAGGTGGACACTGGTGCAGCCCACGACGCCGACCAAACGCTCGGTGGCTGTCCGAATCCAAACCCGCAGCGCTGGGAGGATGCGGTCATCCAGTCCCGAAACCTTCTCCAATCGCAGGAAGCCGTCAGGCCCGATATAACTCACGCGGAAGCCCACTTCGTCCATATGGGCGGAGATGATGCACCACCGCGCCTGCTCATCGGCGGCGCGGCGAATGGCAATGACATTGCCCATTGGGTCAACAGTCAGCTCGTCACACAGAGGCCGCGCCAACTCGGCCACCAAACGGATAACGTCTTCTTCTGAACCGCTGGGGCCGGTGGGTTCAACCAAGCGCTGTAAATACTTCAGGCTTGACGAGGGTTCGGTTGGGATCGGTGCACCGGTTGTCATCATAGACTCCTCAGTAAAAAAGCTAGAGAAAAGGGGATGGGAAAAGTGCAGGCCGACCGGCCAAATCGGTTCAGGGCGAACCCAGTGTGATTGGGGTCCCCAGTCTTGGTAAACGTCAGGGCGGATAGAACAGCCAGCTTGATCACACAACTCCTTATGCGGTGGGAAGATGAAGGGCAATCAGACCGTGATGCGCGGGTCGACCCAGCTGTACACCACGTCCACGATGATGTTGGCCACAACGATGCACAGCGCCGAAAACAGCACCGTGCCCATGATCATCGGCAGATCGATGTTCTGCACCGCCTGCCACGCCAGCGTGCCGATACCGGGCCAGCCGAAGACCTGTTCGATGATCAGTGCGCCGCCGAGCAGCACCCCGAGGTCGAGCGCCGTCATGGTGATCAGCGGGCGCAGGGCGTTCTTGAAGGCGTGCTTGAGCATCACCCGGCCCGGCGAGACACCCTTGGCGCGGGCGGTGCGGATGTAATCCTCGCCCATCACTTCGAGTAGGCTGGCCCGGCCCATCCGGGCGTAGTATCCGGCCCCTGACAGACCCAGTGTCAGGGCGGGCAGTAGCAGACTGATCGGCCCGGCCTCCGCGCCGCCGAGCGGCAAAATCGGATACTTGAAGCCGAAGACGTAGAGCAAGATGATGCCCAGCCAAAACGACGGGACCGCCAGCGTCAGCAGCACGAAAGTGCTTGCCAGTCCGTCGACGACCCGCAGCTTGGTGCCCGCCGCCAAGAGTCCCACCGACGCGCCGATCAGCACCTCGAAGGCCAGCCCGCCCAGCGCCAGCGCCAACGTATAAGGAAAGCGCTGCAAGATGGTGGGCAACACCTGCTGCTCGGTTTTGTACGAGCGGCCCAGATCGCCCTGGGCAGCATGGCCGAGAAAGCGCCCGTACTGCACGTAGAACGGCTGGTCGAGGCCGAGCTGGTGCGAAATGCTGCGCACCGTCTCGGCGGTGGCGTTGGGGCCAGCGATCATCCGGGCCGGGTCGGCCGGAACCTTGTAGCCGATGAAGAAGGTCAGCAGCGAGGCGAACAGCAACACCACTACGCTCCAGGCCACACGGCGCATTAAAAAGGTCAACATTCAGATCGCCTTCTTTCCGCTCTTGACGTCGAGCGCGTCGCGCAGGCCGTCACCGAGCAAGTTGAAACTCAGCACCGAGAGGCCCAGGAAGATGCCGGGGAAAATGACCAGCCAAGGGCTGACCGTCAGGTACTGCGAGCCGTCCGCGATCATGTTGCCCCAGTCGGGAGTCGGCGGCTGCACCCCGATACCGACGTAGGAGAGAGCGGCCACGAACAGCACGGTGGTCGAGAAATTGAGGGTGCTGTAGACCATCACCTGACCGAGAATCTGCGGCAGGGCGTGACGAAAAATAATGCGGGCGTCGCTGGCCCCCAGGGCGCGGGCCGCCTCGACATATTCGCGCCGCCGCACCGAGAGCAGTTCGGCCCGGATCACCCGCGCCAGATAAAACCAGCCCACTCCGCCGATGACGCCGATGATCACGCCGATGCCGGGGCGCAGCACCGCTGCCAGAAAGGCCGCTAGCAAGAGCACAGGGAAACTGATCAGCACATCGGTCAAGCGCATGATCAGGGTGTCGGTCAGCCCGCCGAAGTACCCGGCCAGCGTACCGAGTACCAGCGCGATAGATGTGGCAATCAGATTGGAGAGTACTGCGACGAGCAGTGAAGTACGGGTGCCGAAAATCAGGCGGCTGTAGAGGTCGCGGCCCAGTGCGTCGGTGCCGAACCAGAAGGTGTGGGTTGGTGGCAGCGGCGCACCGAGTTCCGAAAGGCCGTTGGGGTACTGTGTCACCGGGTCATGCGGTGCCAGCCACGGGGCAAAAATGCAGATCGCGATCAGCAGCGCAGTGATCAGCAGTCCCGCCACCGCGCCCGGTTGCCGCCGAAAGCGCCTCCACGCGGCAGCCGAAGCGCTGCGGGTCTTGAGTTGCTGCCGGGGCAGTGCTGAAGCGTCAACGTTCACGGTAGACCTCACTCGGTAACCTCACTCAACACAAGAAGACTAAATTCAGCCTGAACACTCACTCAGAAGGGGGCGTAAAGTGTCCGGCCTCGACGTCCGAGAGAAAGGTCTTGAGCGCCGTAAAATAGGTGTCCTGATCGTCCCACATGCTCAGGTGACTGCCCTCCTCGCAGATGGACACCCGGCTGTTGGGCATTCGGCGGCCCATCTCCTCGATGTCGGCGGGCCGCATGGTGTCGTGCCGCCCGACCGACAGCAGCGTCGGCACGTGGATGCGGTGCAGATCTTCCCAGCGGTTCCAGTCTTTGAAGTTGCCGGTGACGAGAAATTCGTTGGGCCCCTGCATGGTGTTGTAGACCGACTGGGCGAGGTGGCCGAACATGCGCTGTACCGGCTCGGGCCAAGGAACCACCCGGCAGATGTGCTGGTTGTAGAGCTTGGTCAGCAGTTCTTGGTATTCGGGGTCGTCAAGCGTGCCGGCCGCTTCGTGGGCCTTCATCACCGCGACTTGTGCTGGGGCCATCTGCCCGCGCAGTTCGTTGATGTACTCGGTGTAGGAGGCGATGCTGGCCGTCATGTTGCTGACGATCAGGCCCTTGAGATGAGACTGGTATTTAAGGGCGTATTCGATACCGAGCATTCCGCCCCAAGAATTGCCGAACAAATAAAATGACTCCAAACCGAGGGCAGACCGGACTTGCTCGACTTCTTCCCGGAAGCGCTCCACCGTCCACAAGCTCGTGTCGTCCGGCTGATCTGAATAAAAGCTGCCGAGCTGATCGTAGTAATAGAAGGTGTATTCGTCCGGAGAGAGAAACTCCGCGAAACTCTCGAAATACTCGTGGGTACAGCCGGGGCCGCCGTGGAGTAAGAGGAGTTTAATGGGGCCGTGGCCGACTCGCCGGGTATACACCTGATAAGCACCGTCGACGGTGATGTGCCGAACTTCATCTGCGCTGGGCTGAACGTTGGATGGGGTCATGGCAGCTCCCGATAACTCGGAGAGGACGGCGGAGTGAACTTCTCCCTGATAAGGTGACGACGAAAGTCGACTGAAGAGTAACTCAAATTTACTATATCGTCAATCTCAGCGAATTTCGTACATTAAAACGAGGAGACTAAGAAATATGTACCTACCTCTATTTCATCACGGCTTGATGAAATGGACCGTGTCATGCTGACCTCGCGGCAAGATGACACCTGGACCAGCAGATGGAAATGACCGTTGCCGGCGTTTGCAAGTGCCCGCGCTGGGGCTGGCATAGCGGAGTTCAGTTCAGTGGGGCGCGATATTCCCTTGCAGGTTGTAGGGGACGTTGCGGGCCAGTGTTGTGCTGAGTCGCAAATCATCTGGCAGCGGAGTCAGGAATTACCATCCGTCAGGCCGCACGCTTCGGCCGTGTTGCGGCTTTTCATAAGTTTGACAACGCCGCCCACGTCTGGGCCAACACCTCGGCCAGCCGCATACTGCTCAGCTGAACCGGATCATGGCCCCGTTTGGTGAGAACTCAGGCATCGTCAATGACCAATAGAAGCCCCACTAAGCTCGACTTTGGCCATTGACAGGGGGAGCAGCTTGCTGCTCCCCCTGTCAAACTTGGGCATGACACTCCTTCCGAAGTGGTTCACGGGGGTCCTGCA
>NZ_VKDB01000020.1 GCF_007280555.1 Deinococcus detaillensis
GTGAAATGATTCAAGTCCCACTGGACTTTATTGAGCGCCTCGCAGACGCACTTTGCTACGCCGCCTGACAGTATCCAATGGCCAAAGTCGAGCTAAGTAGAACAACGTTTATCTTTAGATAAACCGAGCAAAGCGAGAAGGTGGAAAAGTACGGCCAGATGGGAGTGGAGGGATGGAGCGTTTTTGGCGGAATCCCAAAACGGTAATCTGGCCGTACTTAACTGCGCCGCGTAGAGACTCTGATTCAGCCGCCCATACTGCGTACTGGATTCCCAAGAATATATATAAGTCCCTCCTTGTGGGTAGTCAATTTAATTTATATAACGAAGGATACGCGGATGCTTCTGCTCACGCGCCAAGTATATTAGCCTCGGTTGTACTGTGTATCACAGCTATTACTATCACGATGCTAAAGCACCGGCTAACGCCCTGCGCGCCAAGTCTGAACTCGACTGAACTCATATTTTATATATTCTTAGGAAGCTGTACTCTCAAGGCCGTTAATTTCAATTTCTACATCTGATGCCAGTGCTGGCGAATGGATTTTGCCTTGGTGTCCGTCGAGCGGCCCGCCTGAAAAGCCCCGGCTGGCGGCCAACAACTCGGCGACGATGCTGATGGCCACTTCGGTGGTGGTATCGGCTCCAATGGCGAGGCCCAGCGGATTGCGAATGCGGCTCAGTTCGGCTGGAGTGAGGGGCAGGCCTTCGTCTTGGGCGTTGGCGGCCAGCTTGTCGAGGCGGCTGCGTGGCCCCAACAGCCCGATGAAAGGAGCCTCAGACTGTAAAGCCCGGCGCAGGCTGGCCAGATCGAGGAGAAAATGGTGGTTCATCACGACGACAAAGCTGCGCGGCCCGATGGACAATTGGGGAAACTGCTCCGGCGTAAGGGGGGAGAGGGCCGCGCCGGGAAAGCGCTCTGGCGTGAGCAGCCCCGCCCGCATATCCACCACCCGGACCCGGAAGCCCGATTCGCAGGCGAGGCGCACCACCGCTTGGCTGTCGTGCGCGGCTCCAAACAGCAGGAGCTCCGGCGGCGGGATATTGACATCCAGAAAGTAGGTCAATCCGCCTAGATCGACTAAGCCAGCTTTGGGTTGGGGCAAGGCCAGCCGCCGGCGCATAAGGGCTTCGGCCTGCTCCTGCACCGCACCGAGCGAGCCGCATACTTCCAGCGGCGTGAGGATGGTTCGCGCTCCCGAGCCGCCAAGGCAAGTCAGCTGCGCGGCCAGTTCAAAGTTCTCCCACGTCTGATGCCAGCGCTGTTGGAGGGGGTCATTGGGATTGGCCGCCTCGATATAAATATCCATTTCGCCCGCGCAGCCGATGCCCAAGCCGAACATTCGCTCCTCGTCGAGGTTGTAGCGCTGCAAACGTGCCTCGCCGGAATGCATCACTTCCTGCGCCAGAAAAACGATTTCACCCTCGAGGCAGCCGCCCGAAACGAGGCAGGTATACGTGCCGTCAGCCCGAACCAGCATCACGGTGCCCTCACGTCGGTAGGCGCTGCCGATCACGTTGACCACCGTTGCGAGGGCCGCTCGCTCACCCAGAAAACGGGCTTCACGCAAACCATTCAAAACGTCCAGACGCTCCATAGTTCCTCCACTTGTTGCCCGTTATGTTAGCCGCAAAGCCGCCGGGTAAATGGGTCTGTGCCTTCACGGGGCCAAGTGACGCTGGAGCAGCCTCACTTTTCTCTCTGTGCGAGCGGGTGGGCATTTTGCCTAAGAAGCTACCTGCAACAGTTCCACAATGAGAAGGGAGCCAAAGCGGCCATGAACACGCACGCTGTATACGAGCACGCCAAGGCCATCGTGGTGGTCGCCCATAATAAGCAGATGCCGGATTTGTGTGACCAAGTGGTGAGCATCGTCAGCGCTCAGCTCCGAGATTAAAAGAGTGCGACGCTTTTCTTCCAACAATGCCTCTCTTCAGTTCCGACCCTCCGCCACCGAGTTGCTCATTTGCCTGTTCAAGGAGTTTTGACATGAAAACACCTATCACCGTTCTGCGCTGGATCGTCCGTATTGCTGGTATCGCCGCCCTCGGAATGGGCCTCATCTTCTGGGGCGGGAGCGGCTACGCCCTGCTGAGCGCCCATCAAGGTTTAGGCTACCTCGTTACTCTCGGGCTGCTGCTGCTGGCTATTCTCGGATTCAGGCAAGGCGTCGCGCCGGGCCTGTTGATCACGGCCATCATCTGGAGCTTGGTCGTCCCGGCCATCGGCAGTATGCAGCTCAAATTGCTGCCTGGCGATCAGCACTGGGTGATTCAAGTCTTTCACCTGCTGCTCGGCGTGGGGGCCATCGCTTTCTCAGAAATCATCGCTGGCCGCGCACTGCGTAGCTGCGCCGCCTAGCGGCTTTACGGAGGCTGGCTGGCTGAGCCAAAAGCACGCTCAGCCAGCCAGCCTCCCAAACACTCCCTTTATTCCGCTGCCGTTGATTGATCAGTAAAAAAGCTCTTTCTTGACCAATGCTCTAAGCTGCCAGTAATTCTCGACACACCGAAAGAAAAAACAAAAACGGGTGTTGAGCGCCACCTCGGCACCCAAGACAGCTCTCAATCCTCGGCCCAGCGCCAGTTTTTCACGTCGGGCAGGTCGTCTCCGGTGGCACGCACATAAGCGTGATGCTCGGCGAGCTTGGCCAGAAGCTGTTGCCTGACATCTGTACCCGCCTCCTTGAGGTGAGGCACGCGGTTAATCACGTCAAGGGCGAGGTGGAAGCGGTCGAGATCGTTGAGCACTGTCATGTCAAAGGGGGTGGTGGTCGTGCCCTCTCCCTTGTAACCGTGGACGTGCAGATTGCGGTGTCCGGCGCGGCGGTAGGTCAGGCGGTGGATCAGCCAGGGATAGCCGTGGTACGCGAAGATGATCGGCGCGTCCGTCGTGAAGATCTCGTCAAAGGCCGCGTCGGACAGCCCGTGGGGATGCTCGATCTGCGGTTGCAGGGTCATTAAGTCCACCACATTCACCACCCGGATCTTCAAATCGGGAAAAGCTTCCCGCAACAGGCTCACCGCTGCGAGCGTCTCCAGGGTCGGCACGTCGCCCGCGCAGGCCATCACCACGTCGGGCGTGTCTCCCCGGTCGGTGCTGGCCCAGGCCCAGACACCCAGTCCGTCCGCGCAGTGCTTGGCGGCGTCGGCCATGTTCAGCCACTGAAGTTCGGGCTGCTTGCCCGCCACGATCACGTTGACATACTCGCGGCTGCGCAGGCAGTGATCGGTGACCGACAGCAGCGTATTGGCGTCAGGCGGCAGATAGACCCGCACCACGGCAGGCGCTTTGTTCACCATCAAATCGATGAAGCCGGGGTCCTGGTGCGAGGAGCCGTTGTGGTCTTGCCGCCAGACGTGCGAGGTGAGCAAGATGTTCAGCGACGGCACCGGACGACGCCAGGGAATTTCCCGGCTGGTGCCGAGCCACTTGGCGTGCTGCCCGACCATCGAGTCCACCACATGGATAAACGCTTCATAGCAGGAGAACAAACCGTGGCGTCCCGTCAGGGTGTAACCTTCCAGCCAGCCCTCGCACAGGTGCTCGCTCAGCACCTCCATCACCCGCCCATCTGGGGAGAGGTGAAGGTCGGTGCTGAGCTGCGGTTCCTCCCAGGTCTTCCCGCTGGCAGCGTACACGCCGTCTAAGCGGTTAGAAGCCGTCTCATCGGGGCCGAACAGCCGGAAGATGTTCATGTTGCGTTCCATGACACCCTTCAGGAACGTGCCGAGCACCCGCGTGGCCTCGCCGTCTACCGCGCCGGGCTGAGGCACGGCCAGTCCGTAGTCGCGGAAGTCGGGCAAGTCGAGGTCACGCGGCAGCAGGCCGCCGTTCGATACCGGGTTCATACCCATGCGGCGCTCGCCGGATGGAGCCAGCGCCGCGAGTTCCGGGCGCAGCATACCAGCTTCGTCGAAAAGTTCCTCGGGGCGGTAGCTGAGCAGCCATTCTTCGAGCTGGCGAAGGTGTTCCGGGGAATCGCTCAGACCGGCAAGCGGCACCTGATGGGCACGCCAAGTGCCCTCAACTGGCAAGCCGTCGACCACTTTTGGGCCAGTCCAGCCTTTGGGACTGCGCAGCACGATCATCGGCCAAGCGGGGCGCTCCTGCACGCCGTCCACGCGGGCGCGGCGCTGGATGGCGGCGATGTCGGCGTAAACCTGCTCCAGCGTCCGGGCCATCTGCTGATGCATCAGGACTGGCTCGTCGCCCTCCACGTAGTACGGCGTATGGCCGTAGCCGCGCAGCAGGGTGTCGAGTTCCGCATGACTCAGACGGGCCAGGACGGTCGGGTTGGCGATCTTGTAGCCGTTGAGGTGCAGGATCGGCAACACTGCGCCGTCCGTGCGGGCGTTCAGGAACTTGTTGCCGTGCCAGCTGGCGGCCAGCGGCCCGGTCTCGGCCTCGCCGTCGCCGATCACGCAGGCCACCAGCAGCTCCGGGTGGTCGAACGCCGCGCCGTAAGCGTGCGTCAAGCTGAAACCCAGTTCGCCGCCCTCGTGGATCGAGCCGGGCGTCTGGGGCGCGGCGTGGCTGGGAATGCCGCCGGGAAAGGAGAACTGCCGGAAGAGTTTGCGCAGGCCGTCCTCGCCTAACCCGATGTCCGGGTACAGCTCGCTGTAACTGCCTTCCAAGTAGACGTTGGCGACCACACCGGGAGCGCCGTGACCCGGCCCGGCCACGTACAGCACGCTGAGATCGTGCTCCTTGATCAGGCGGTTGAGATGAACATAGATGAAATTCAGGCCCGGCGTGGTGCCCCAGTGGCCCAGCAACCTCGGTTTGACGTGCTTCAAGGTAAGCGGCTCGCGCAGCAGTGGGTTGGCCAGCAAGTAGATCTGTCCCACCGACAGGTAGTTGGCGGCCCGCCAATAAGCGTCGAGGTGCTGGAGTTCAGTCGGTGAAAGGGTTGAGCGTGACGTCGTGGGTGCGGTCATGGTAAACCTCCGGAAGTGGACTGAGGACAGGGGCGGCGGTATCAGCAGTCTGGCAGCTGAGCGGGTAGGTCTGGTCAAGGGCCGGTCAGCACCCTCGGCGTTCAAGACGTCCCACAGATCACTCGGGTTCGGACAGCAGAGTCACAGTGAGCCGCCCACGCTCAGGCGGGCGGTCGTGGAGAAGGGGCGTTGGCCGCTTCAGGCTGGGGGCGCAGTTCTGGTTCTTCTACCGAACGGTCGCTGGCTGCGCAGCACTCGGCGGGGTAGCCGTTACCCCAAAAAGAGCGAGTACCCAGCGGTCAAGGCCCCACCAGCCCGCGACGCGCCAGCCGAGCACCAACCACGTCGCCAGAATGAACAGCAGCGGATTGGTGCTGATGGTGCCTGCCAGCAAGTAACTGGCATTCATCACGCCGCCAAAAAAAGCCGCGATGCCGGTGAACAGCCCCACGATCAGGGCCGCGCCCACCAGCACCTCGCCGTAAGCCACCAGATACGAAAAGGTGGCGGCGTTGGGCAGCGCCACATGCTGCAAGAACCAAGCGTACCAGCCCTGCACGTCGGGATGTGCGCCGCCCGTCTTGGCGAGTGCGCCGGTCAGAAAGCCGCCGACGGCGGTTCCGGCCTTCTCGCCGACCCACACCCCAGCCGGATTGGTGATCTTTTCCCAACCGGCCATCAGCCACTCGTAGCCGACATAAATACGCAGCAGCGCCCAGATGGGAGCGAGCCGGGGATCGGCGAAGAGCAGGCGCGACACATTGGGTTCGCGCAGCAGACCGGGACTGGCCCGCTGAAGGCGTGAAGTGGTCACGCACCCACCTCCTGCGCGGCGGCTTTGTGTGTCACCGGCGCAGCGGTCTTGGGTGCCCGCACCAGCAGCACCGGCACCCCGATCCGGCGCATGACGCCCTCAGCGACGCTGCCCAGGAAGAAACGGTCCAGTCCGCTGCGGCCATGTGTGCCCATCACCACCAGCGAGCACTGCTGCTGCTCGGCCACATCGGCAATCGCCTGAGCGGTTCGTGGATCGCCGCCCTCCAAGCACAACAAACGGATGTTGGGCGATCCCAGCGCTGTGCGGGCGTCTTTCAACAGGCGCTGACCCTCAGCTTTGGCGCGTTCGCTGGCGTCCGGATCATCGTAGGCGTAGACCGCGTCGCCGTAAATCAAGGGAAGCGGAGGCACGACGTACAGCACGGTCAAGGTGCTGTGGTGGCAACGGGCCATTTCGGCGGCAACTGGCAGGGCAAGAGCACTCAGTGGGCTGCCATCAATCGGGATGAGAATGTGATCAAACATAAACAACTCCTTTTTGCTGTGAGATGCAGAACGGCTTCAGTACCGCAGCACAGCGGCCAGCCCGCCCATCTGGGTGTCCAGCTGCTGGGTGTCTAACCGCTGGGCGCGGGCACCAGTCAGGAAGCGGACATGCACGCCGTAGCGCCGACGCAGCAGGGGCAGCACCTCCCGCAGGGCACGCTCGGTCACGCCGCCGCCGGTGAGCGGTGAAACGCTTGAGGCCGGAACCTGCGCGTAGACGTACCCGGAAGTGTCTTGCCAAACGCGCTGCGCCGAGCCGCTCCCAGACACGAGGAGTTGGGCCACTCGGCCCTCCTGCACCGCTGCTAGGGTGGGTGCGCCGCCGTACAGACCGCGCTCTAGAGCTTCGTCTAGGATGGCCGTTTCGAGTTGTTCTTCCAAGCTGAGCAAAGCCGCTTGAGCAGCGGTGAGAAGTGCGGCGGCAGTGGCGTCGCCGGGAGCGGCGAACTCACCGGCAACGGTGCCCCGTAAGTCTGGGCCGAGCTGTGCGCGGAAGTCGGCGCGGCCACGCACCGAACCGCCGATCAGCAACTTCTCGAAAGCCCCCACGCCATGCAGGCGCTGCACTTGGGCCAGCAGGGCGTGGTGAAAGCGGCCACCCTGCTGAGCGCTCTTATGCTGAACCGGCGCGTTTCTCGGCGCTTCCTCGGCAGCCGACTCGAGCGAGTGGGCGTCCGGCTCCGGCATGACGTGGACACGGAAGGTGTCGGCGGTGTCCAGAACATTTTCCAGCCGGTAGAGTTCGGTGATCTCGCCCAGATGAACGCTCAGCAGCCGTCCCCACTCGTCGTCGATCACAGCCAGTAAAACGCGGGCGCTGGATTCGAGGGCGAAGTGAAGCGGTTCCAAGTCTGGAGCGCCGTAGCGGCTGGTTTCATCCAGTTGGAGTTGAGTGTCCACCGTCTGCCGCTGGACGTGCCCGTGCTCATCCCACAAAAAGGATAAGCGGGTGTGGGTGCGGCGCTGGGCATCGTCGAGGTCGTCCATCACGGCGGCGGCGAGCGCGGCGGGAGCGTCCACGGCGTCCAGCAGATGCTGAGCGCGTAGGTGCAGGCCGCCGCCCTGATTGGTGACGCTGCCCGGACTGACGTCAAGCACGATGGACAGCACGCGCCGTACCGGCAGGGCCGGCTCCAGCAGCGTCAAGGTGGCGTTGCCCAGCTGGGAGTGGTGGGTCGTGGGTGCCGTGGACATAAAGTCTCCGTTGGACAGTCAAAGTGGAGTTGAGCAAAATCAGTAGCCGGGCCAACTCATGCTGGGGTAGCCGTAATGCAGGTAATAAGCATTCCAGAACGCCGCGTCGTGCCAGTTGCTGAGGACAGGATCGTAGAGCGGGGCCGACTTGACGGTGTCGAGCGTTTGGCCGAGGTGGACCTTCAGCGGCGCTAAGCTGGTAATGTCTTCCACTGGAACGAGGAAAGCCCGCTCGCCAAGCCCCAAGAAGCCGCCCGCACTGACCTGCAAGAACCGGACCTTGCGGTCTTGACGGTCGATGAACAGGGCACTGACATGCCCGATGGCTTTGCCAGCCGAGTCGGTGACGGCGCGGTGACGCAGGTCTTGGGTGGGGTCGAGCAGGGTCAGGTCGGTGTCGCCGAGTTTGACCAGGGCGATGTGATCTGCGGCGGGGTGGGGCGAGGCGGTGTTGATGCCTGGCGTTACGGGTGTCGTCATGATGAGTCCTCGCGGCGCGTGGCCGTTCCGTCAGCAGGCTGGGTGTAGGCGCAGGGCAGTTGCTGAACGGCCAGGTCGAAAGCCACGCTGAGGCTGACCTGCTGGCTGATGGTCACCAGCCGTTCGCCACCTTTTTCCCAAGCGAAGCCGGCGAGGTCGAGCCGCCTGGCCTCCAGGCCGTTTTGCTGAATGACGCGGGCCAGGGCCAGTTGCGTCGGGCTGAGGTCATTGATCCAAGCGGGAGAGGCGTTCGTGAAACTCTGGGTCATGGGTATCGCTGCTCCTTGAGGGCGCTGTTGCCAGCGCAAGTGGCGTAAATAGGGACAAGCGCAGCCGCGTAAGCTGGGCGGGTTGGTCGCCGCAGGGCCAGCAGCACGGTAGCCAGTAGCCCAGTGGTCAGCAACCCAGTGACCGTCCCCAGCACCCACAGCAGTCCATCTGGCACGGACATCAGCGCTCCTGTTCCGACTGACGCGGCGGGCGGTGCGACTGCTTGCGCCACGCGGCGTCGTCGGGATCGTCACCGCAGCCGCCCTCGTTCACCCAGCGGTCTAGGGCAATCACCCAAGGCGGGATAACCAGCGCGGGCGTGCCGGCCTGGAGCGTGCCGGCTTGGAGCGTGCCGGCTTGGAGCGTGGGCTGACTCACGGGCGTGTTCATTTGTCGGCTGGCCAAGCTTTCAGCTCTGCTTTGGTCAGCCAGCCCGCTTTGGCAGAGGAGGGAATTTTGGACAAGTAGACTTGGTGGCCCACCACGCCGCCGACCCAGCTTCTGGGGATGTAGCGGCGTTTACCGCCTGGAGCGTCGCGGCGGCGCAGCTTGATGAAGTTCTTTTTCAGACCCGCGATCCGCCCGAGGTATACGGCCTCGTCTCCGTCTCCAGCCTGCACAACCATTCCATTCTTGATTTGACCTGACTTGATGTGAATTGGAGAGTTCATAGGATACCTCCGAGGTTCATTTGAGAGTTTTCAGGTAGGCCTGCTTTGACGAGTCATTCAGCGCCGGGCTTGAAGTGACCGCAGGCGCGGCTCCGTAGAGCGCGGTCAATTAGGACTGGCGCTGAACAAGCTCAGGCTGCTCCTGCGCCGACTGGTCCAAAATGGCCTTGAGCATGTCGCTGATGGTGATGACGCCCAGCAGGTGCCCGCCCTCGCCCATCACCGGCAAACCGTGAACGTCCGCCGAGAGCATGGCTTTCATGGCTTCCTCCATCGGGGCGCTGCTGCGGACTTGTGCGCCGGACGGTTTCATCAAGTCGGTGACTTTCAGCTGGCCCAGCATGAACTGATCAGACAGCACCGTGTCGCCGTGAGCCGAAGAAGCCCGCTCCACCGCCGCGAAAACGTCCTTTTCGTGTAGCACGCCCACCAGCCTGCCGCCTTCCAGCACCGGCAGCACCCGGAGCTGCGAGATTTTGAGGCGGGCAGCTCCCTCCGACGCCAGCGCTCCGGCGTCCACGCTGACTGTGCTGGAGGTCATGTGATTGCCCACCCGCCCCCACGTCAGCGGCGCGGCTTGGGCAGCGGCCTTGAGCACGTCCGTCAGGGTCAGAATGCCGACCAGCCCGCCGTCCTCATTGACCACCGGCACACCTCCGATGCGGCGCTCGACCATCATTTCGAGGGCCGCACCCAGGCGGCTGTGTTCCTCCACCGTCAGCACCGGGGAACGCATAGCCTGACGCACCAGTAAGCTGCCCGCCCGCACGGCAAATTCCCAAGGTGTCAGGCCCTCGTGAATGGCGGGAAGGGCGCGGCGCACCTCGCCGTCGGTGAGGATGCCGACGAGCTGGCCCTGATGAACAACCGGCAACCGCTCGACACGCATCGTCTGCATGGTCATGGCCGCTTTGGCCAGGTTGGCAGACGGCGAAAGGGTAAGTGGCCTGGGCGTCATGACCTCGCTGACGGGTCTGGAAGTGTTCATGCGCTGAGTGTGGCAGCGGGGCGTTACCAGAGCATTACCTGTCGAGTGCTGGGCTGTGGTGGAGTGGGGGCCAGCAGCGGGTCAACGCCTCCCGGCTAGCGCTGACCCAGTTCGCGCCAGCGGTCTAGGGGTTCGCCGAGGGGTCCAGGCCGCGTGGTGGCCAGCGGAATGACCTGCACCGGAACGCTGGCTCCCAGCAGCACGCCGCAGGTCACGCGGCCCAGCCGCAGCCGCCGGGGATCATGGCCGCTGTGCAGGCCCAACATCACCAACTGACTGCCCCGCGCCTGTGAGGCGGCCAAGATGCTCTCACTCACTTCTTCCTCGGCCGCCAGCACCATCAGGCACACCGGAGGACGGCGGTACCAACGGGCGATTTGGGTCAGCCGCGACTCGGCCAGCTCCGCATCTTCGCCCGGGAGCAGCACGTGCAGCAGCGTGACCTGACCGCCAGACGCCCGCGTCAGGTGAGCGCCGAACGCCGCCGCCCGCAGGCTGCACGGCCCAAAGTCCACCGGCACCACCACCTGGCTGATCCTTTCTAAGCGCGGCGGAGAACGGTAGGGCAAGAATTCATCCATCGTTGACCTCCACCATCTGTGACCTCCACGCCCTGCTGAGCCTCGCCCTAGCGCGTTACTCAGGCATTACACCTTAAGCTGACCTTCACCCACCTGAAGGCCGAGCCGAGACCGACTCAAGGCTAAAAAGAGTACGATGGCTTACCAACCGGATGAAAACGGTGGTTGTCAACCCGCATCCGGGTCACAACGCACAGGCACACGCAGGGTCAAGTGTGCCAGAGGAGGAGGCGTATGATCACCCTCCACATTCAGACCCTAGGCCAGACCCGCATGACCCGTGGCGGCACTGAACTCAAGTGGAGCGCCCAGAGCGCCCGCGAACTGCTGCTGTATCTGCTTTCCTTTCCGGAAGGCCGCACCCGCAGCCAAGTTTTCGAGGACTTGTGGCAACAGGACGTAGACGCCGCCAGCAACAACCGCTTCCGCGTCACCCTGCACCGCCTACGCACCTGCTTGGAGATGCCGCAGGCGGTATCCGAGGAACATGGCCGTTACCGACTTGCCCCGGAGGTGTGGCACGGCTCGGACGTGTACGCTTTTTATCAAGCGCTCGGTCAGGCGGAAATGGGAACGGCCGCGCAGCGCCGGGAAGCCTTGCAGCAGGCCATCAACCTTTACAGCGGCGATTATCTGGCCGAGGAGGGAGAGGAGTGGGTCATCAAGGCGCGGGGCGAGCATCAGGCCGCTTACGTGCAGGCCAATCTCGAACTCAGCTTGCTGCACTGCGACGAACATGCCTGCGACCTGTCGGTTCTGGCGATGGTTCGCGCCCTGAGAGCCGATCCCTACGTGGGTGAGCAGTACCACCAGCGGCTGATGACTTGCCTGTCGGTAGTAGAGAACAAGTACCAGTCGATAGACCATTACCGCCGGTTTTTGAAGTTTCTGCGTGAGGAAGTCAACGACTTGCCGATGCCCGAGACTTTACAACTGGCCGAGCGGATCAAAGCTGGAGAGCGCATCTGCCAGCACGACGACGGAGCCGTGCTGGCAATGCCGCAGGTTCGTCACTGCCCGCTGGCCTCCGACGGGCAGTGTCCCGGCACTTTGCAGGCACTGATAGAGCTGGAGACGTGGCCTACACCGCCTACAGGCACTACCACAGCCGCAACGTTTACCACAAACGCAGCCCCGGCACCGGGTGCGGATTGAGCAGCAAGCTGATAAAGGTGGGCAGGTACATCACCATCACCAGCGCCAGTGCCAGCGCGAAGAACACCCACAGCCGCTCCAGCACCCGCACCGCGCCCGCGATTTTGGGCGAGCCGCCGTTGCCTGCCAGGGCCTCAACTTCGGCCAGCGACTGACTGAACGGAATCGGCACCTCGGCCTGTGCACTGACGCGGGTGCGGCCCAGCAGGGTGCGGAAGATCACCGTGAAGTACAGCACGGCGGCCACTGCCAGCACCATGCCGCTGATACCGGTCAGCGCCAACGGCACTTGAGCGCGGCTGATCATCTCGCTCAGGCCGGTGGCTCCCGCGAAATAGGTGCGGCGCGGAATGCCGATGAGGCCTTCCCAGTGCATGCCGACGGCGAAGATGATCATGCCCCAAAACCACAGCCAAGCTGACCAGAGGGCCATTTTGACGCTTGCCAGCGGCTTGCGGGTCAGGTGCGGCAGCAGCCAGAAGCTGATCGCGAAAAAGGTCAAAGTCGTGGCGGTGCCCACCGTGATGTGAAAGTGACCGGGAATCCAGGCAGTGTTGTGAACGGCGGTGTCCAGAGCCAAACTGGCGTTCACGATGCCGCCCGCGCCGCCGGGAATAAAGGAGATCATGGCCAGCACCTGTGCCGTGAACACCGGGTCTTTCCAGGGCAGGCGGCGCGTCCAGCCAAAGTAGCCGCCGCCGCCACGGGCCTGTGCGGCCAGTTCCAGCGACGCGCCCACACTGAAAGCGGTCAGCATTGAGGGCACCACCACCAAAAAGGTCAGCAGCATCTGCACCGTCTTCCAGCCGATCGACAGTCCGGTATCGGAATACTGGTGGTGCAGGCCCACCGGGGTGGAGAGCAGCAAGAACAGCACGAACGAAAGCCGCGCCATGCTGTCCGAGGCGATCACGCCGCCGGCTTGGCGCGGCAGCAGCGCGTACCACGAAATGTAAGCGGGCAGCACCCAGAAATACACGATGGCGTGTCCGGTGTACCAAAACAGGGTGCGGGCCAGCAGCGGATCGACGCCCTTGGTCCAGCCCAGCGACCAGGGAATCAAAAAGACGACGACCTCGACCACCAAGCCCAGCGAAGCGATTACCCACATCATCCAGGTCGCCACGCTCATGTAAGCGGCCAGGGGAGTGATTTCGCCGGGGTGTGAGCGCTTCCAGCCGGTCCAGATGACGATCACCTGCGCGGCGATAATCAAGCTGCCGACCACCAGCAAGGCCGCCCCGATGTAAAAGAGTGGGCTGCCCTGAAGCGGCGGGTAAAAAGTGTAGAGCAGCGTGGCGTTGTTGCCCAACACTGCCCAGGCGGCCATCAGCACGCCTATAGTCATTGTCCAGTAAGCGGCCCAGGCCACCACCAGATTCGGGCGCACCCCCAGGGCGCGGCAAGGCAAGTAGAGCAGCAGCCCGCTGATGAAGTAGGTGGTAAACACCAGCGCGTTGAGAACGCCGTGCAGCGACAGGCCCTGGTAATAAGACTTGAGAAAGGGCAGGTACTGATACACGTCGATGTTGGCGTAGTTGAGCGCTTGCAGCGGGCCAATGGCGACGCCGATCAGCAGCATCAGCAGGCCGGTCACCAGAAAATAAAGCGTGACCTTTTTTTCAGGGTGGCCGAGGTAGACCTGCTCGGTTGGTAAGGCAGGCGCGGAGACGGTTGGGGGCGGGGCAGTGGTCACTTGGGAGCCTCCACGATCAAGGTAAAGCTCATGGTTTGGTGCCCGCTGCCGCAGTACTCGTTGCACTGGCTCACGAAGGTGCCGGGGGACTTGAAGGTGCGCGTGAAGGTGGCGACGTGGCCGGGAATCAGCTCGGCGTTGACATTGCCCTGACCCAGCATCAAGCCGTGAATGACGTCAGCGGCGATGAAATGCAGCGTAACGGGCGTGTTGGCCGGCACCCGCAGCACGCTGGGCTGAAACTGAAAAGCCCGCGCCACCATGTAGGCGTTCACCGATCCGTCAGGGGACACCTTCAGGCCCGGCGCGGCGAACTCAGTCTGCGAGAGTTGGGTGGGATTGATATAGCGGGCGGGCGAGCCGAACATTCCCGGCACCGTCTCGGTGATCATGCTGGCGATGACGCCGGCGAACATCAGCAAGACCATGACGACGGCCACCACCAGCCAGCCGAGCTCGTAGCGCTCGATGGTGTGATGATCGAGCATCTTTAGCTCCGGCCCTGCACGACGCCCAGCACCAGCATCCACAAAATCATGGTCGTGGCGAAGACCAGGCCCACCACCAGCAAAGTGCCTTTGGGTGTTTTCTCGTTCATTTCAAGTCTCCTGTTGGACTTTGTGCTCTGCTCACAGGCCGCGCACGAAGGCGTAGAGATCGGCCATCTGGGCTTCGCTGGGCGGCTGACCGTCTAGGCCAGCGGTTCTGAAGTGCGGCATCATGGCGCTCAGGATTCGTCCGCCGGGCGCGTGGCCGTCCAGCACGGCGGCGTCAAATTCGGCGGCGCTCCAGGGCTTGACCAGACCCGCCAGCTTGGGGCCGATGCCGCCCCCGCCCGCTACGCCGTGACAGCCCGCGCAGTTGCCGGCGAACAGGGCCGTACCGCCAGTGCCCGCCGGAGCCGCCGTTGCCACGGCGGCGGATTCCTGAATGCCGGAAAGTTGGGTGCCCGCGTAATACGACAGACCCAGCACCGCGAAAAAAAGGGTCAGCAAACCCGGAAGAACGATCTGCCCGGCTCTCAAGCGTGCCGCCGGAAGATGAATGACGATGCTTGCATAAAGTGTCCTCCTGACCTTGAGCCTGCACAAAAAGCATTACCAAGCCGTTACGGCAACTTTTCGGCTTGGGCAATGCAAACTGACGCCGCGAATGGACATCCCCCAAGGACGCCACTTCAGTCTCAAGTGATGGGCACTGATTCGGTTCGGTAAACACCGCGCCACACTCAACCGACCCATCACAAGGCTGGAATGAAAGCATGCTGTTCGCTCTGATATTTACTAAATCGTCTTCTAATATTCTATTTATAACGTAATCATTGATGTTGTTTAGTATCGCTTGCACCATTCAGACTCTGGTGTTATAGTCCTGTAGAACACTTTAACCAGTGTTGTGCGTCTGCTCATCTGTTGGTGCCTTGACAAAAGAGTCGTAGAAGTGCTTTCCGCTGCCTGGCAGCCGAACAATCCAGAGGAGATCCAATGAAGAGACTGACCCGCGCCGCGCTCGCCCTTGCCGCCACGCTCTCTCTCGGTCAAGCCCTCGGCGTTACACGCGGCGGCCAGATGGTGTTTGGCCGCTACGCCGACTCGCTGTTTCTCGACCCGGTGCTCAACGACGCCAACCTCGACATCTGGATTCTGACCAACCTCTACGACACGCTGCTGCAACCCACCCCCGACGGCAAGCGCGTGCAGCCGGGCCTGGCCAGCCGCTACGTGCTGTCTAAAGACGGCAAGACGATTACCCTGACGCTGCGTCCCAACATCAAGTTTGCCGACGGCAGCCCGATCACCTCCGCCGACGTGAAGTGGAGCTTAGATCGCGCCCGCAACCCCGACAACGGCGCGTGGGTGGATCTGCTCGGCTCGATTGCCAGTGTGGCCGTCAGCGGCAACACCGTGACCGTGAATCTCAAGAACCCTGATCCTTCGATCATCCCGGCGCTGGCGACTTTCAACACCGGCATCATGCCGCAGAAGCTTTTCAACGCCGCGCCCGGCAAGAACGACGCCGAAAAAGCCAAGGCGTTTGCCGAGAAGCCCATTGGCTCGGGCCCCTTCGTGCTCAGCGAGTGGAAGCGCGGCTCGTACATGGTCCTCAAGCGCAACCCGTATTACTGGAAGATGGGCGAGGACAAGAAGTCGCTGCCTTACCTCGATACCCTGCGCTTCGAGATCATCCCCGACGACAACACCCGCATCCTCAAGATGCAGGCCGGCGAGTTGCAGGGAGCCGAATTCATTCCGCTGAGCCGGGTGGCCGAACTCAAGGCCGATCCCAAGATCAATATGGCGCTGTTTCCCTCAACACAGGTCAGCAGCGTCTTCATGAATAACCGTCCCAAGCTCAAGGACGGCAGCGCCAACCCACTATCGGACGTGCGGGTGCGTCAGGCGCTCAATTACGCCGTGAACCGTCCGGCCCTGATTCAGCTGGTGACCTTCGGCAACGGCAAACCGATGAAGTCGTTCATGTCGTCGTCTACCCCGCTGTTCGACAAGTCACAGAAAGGTTACACCTACGATTTGGCCAAAGCCAAGTCCCTGTTGGCGGCAGCGGGTTACGCCAACGGCACTGACGTAAGCATCCTGGTGACCTCCGGTAGCGCCAACGGACAGGCGCTGGCGACGGCCCTCCAGCAGATGTGGGGCGCGGTGGGCGTGCGGCTCAAGATTGAGCAGCTCGACGCTGCCAGCAGTACTGCCCGCTACCGCGCCAACGACTTTCAGATGCGCGCCAGCGCTTGGACCGACGACATCGCCGATCCCAGCGAGATCACCAGCTACTTCGCCGTGGCAGGTGCCACTGAAGCGGCCCACACCGGCTTCACCGATCCCACCATCGAAAAGCTGTTTGTGCAGAGCCAGCAGGAAACTGACAAAGTCAAACGCGCCGCGCAGTACAAGCAGATTCAGACCATCTACACCAACGCTTCTCCCATCATCTACCTCTACGAGACGCCGTATCCAGTGGCGCTGGCCCAATTCGTCAAGGGCTTTAACCAAATTCCTCTCGGCAACAACATCTTCGAGAAAACCAGCATCGAGAAATAAGCTCTGGGGACTGGGTTCCAAGAGGTAATTTCTAAATTCGAAGTCGGAAGTTTAGCTTTTCGAATACTGTAATTTTTAATAACCATCATGTTTTGCTGTGCGCCACGCTTCCTGTTCTGGCGTGGCGCATCTTCTATGCCGCAACTGTTAGGCAATTGTGCTGATAGCCCAGATTTAAGCCGTTTCGGCAGCTTCTCAAGGAGATGGAATGCATTCCAGCTATATTCTGCGGCGACTTCTTCAGATCATTCCGCTGTTCCTGGCGGTGATGGTGGTCGTTTTCGTGCTCGTTCACCTCATTCCCGGCGACCCGGTAAGCGCCATACTTGGCGACCGCGCCACCCCAGATAAAGTGGCGCGTGCCAACCGTGAGCTGGGGCTGGACAAGCCTCTGGCCGTGCAGTTCGGCCTCTTTGTGAATCAGGTGCTGCACGGCAACCTGGGCGAGAGCATCAACCTCAAGGTGCCGGTGGTGCGCCTGATTCTCGACCGGCTGCCAGTCACCCTCTTTGTGGACGTATACGCCGCCGTGTTGGGTGTGGTGATGGCGGTGCCGCTGGCGGTGCTGGCCGCTGTGCGCCGCAACACCTGGATAGACGGCCTGATCCGGGCGGTGTTTCAAGTGGGTCTGTCGCTGCCAGTCTTCTATGTGGCCCTACAGCTGCTGACGCTGCTGGGGGCGCGGTTGGGCTGGTTTCCTATTGGCGGCTACGGCACTACCTTCAGCGAGCACCTTTACCACCTGTTTTTGCCGGCCCTGACGCTGGGCCTCAACTTGGCGGCGATTTTGGTTCGCACCCTCCGCAACAGCGTGATCGAAGTCCTGACCGCCGAATACGTGGATTTCGCCCGTGCCAAGGGTTTACGCAGCCGCGTCATCATGACCCGCCATGTGCTGCGTAACGCGCTGATCGCCACCGTCACGCTACTGGGACTGAATATCGGCGGGCTGATCGGCGGAGCCGTCATCACCGAAACGGTCTTCGCCATTCCCGGCGTCGGGAAACTGATGGTCGACGCCATCTTCGGGCGCGACTATCCAGTGATTCAGGGCCTGACGCTGACCTTTGCCGTGCTGGTATCGCTGGTCTTTCTGGCCACCGACTTGATTCACGCCCGGCTCGACCCGCGTGCGGAGCTGTCGTGAGCAGCTTTGAGCTGGATCAATCCCCCGCCCTCCTCTGGCTGCTGCTCCAAGCTGCAAACCACGCGCCACACGCCGCCCGGAGGGCTCAATGACCACCATGCACTCCCCCGCGCTGGAGGTGCCGACTCGCCCGCGCCGCCGAATGCCCAAGGCGACGCTGCTGATCGGCTTGGTGCTGCTGCTGCTCTTGATCGTGGCCGCCATTTTCCCGCAGTATCTGGCCCGCTACAGCCCCACCGACTTCGATTACGAAGCGATCTTGCAGGGGCCGAATGCCAAGCATGTCTTCGGCACCGACAACTTCGGGCGCGACATTCTGAGCCGGATCATCTACGGCACCCGCGTCGATATGCAGATCGCCGTGTTTACCACTCTCTTTCCGTTCATCTTCGGCACGCTGCTGGGAGCCCTGACCGGTTACCTGGGCAAATGGAGCGACGCGGTGGTGGGCCGCTTCGCCGATCTGGTGGTGGTCTTTCCCTTCCTGGTGCTGGTCATCGCCATCGTGGCGGTGCTGGGGCCGGGCCTTACCAACATGTACATCGCGGTCAGCGCGGTGGGCTGGGTCAGCTACTGGCGGCTGACACGCGGCGAGGTCATGGCGCAGAAGAAAGCCGAATATGCGCAGGCCGGACGGGTGCTCGGGTACAGCCCAGGACGCATTCTGCTGCGCCACCTGCTGCCCAACGCCGTCACGCCCGCCATCGTCTATCTGATGACCGACATGAGCCTGGGCATTCTGCTGGGCGCGTCGCTCGGCTATCTGGGCCTGGGCGCACAGCCGCCCACACCCGAATGGGGCGTGATGGTGGCCGACGGTAAAAACTTCATGGCCACCGCGTGGTGGATCAGCACCTTTCCGGGCCTGGCCCTGACGCTGGCAGGCGTGACCTTCAGCCTGATCGGTGACGGATTGGCCGACGCCCTGAGGCCCCGCGCATGACCGCTTTTGTTAAGGAACAGGCTCCACTCCTGACTGTGCGCGATCTGAACGTCCGCATTCCCACACCTGGTGGGGTGCTCCACGCGGTGCGCGGCGTCAACTTCGATTTGATGCCCGGCGAGGTGCTGGGCCTGGTGGGCGAGTCGGGCAGCGGCAAGAGCGTGACCCTGCGCTCGCTGATCCGGCTGCACCGCCCGCCGATTCAGATGACCGGAACCGTCGAGTACGGCGGCCAGAATCTGCTGGGCGTCTCCGACTCGAAGCTGCGCTCGGTGCGCGGCGGGCAGATCAGCATGATCTTTCAGGAGCCGATGTCAGCCCTCAATCCGGTGCTGACGGTGGGCGAGCAGATCGAGGAGAACCTGCGCGAACACAAAGGCTTGCGTGGCAAGGCGGCGCAGAACCGGGCCGCTGAACTGCTGGACCTGACCGGCATTCCCAGCCCCCGCGCCCGCCTCGCGGATTACCCACACCAGTTTTCCGGCGGGATGCGCCAGCGGGCCATGATCGCCATTGCGCTGGCTTCCGAGCCGCAATTGCTGCTGGCTGACGAGCCGACGACGGCACTCGACGTGACCATCCAGGATCAGATCCTGAGACTCCTGCTGCGGCTGCGAGAGGAACTGCACATGAGCGTGATTCTGGTGACGCACGATCTGGGCGTGGTGGCGCAGACCTGTGACCGGGTGGCCGTGATGTACGGCGGGCGATTGGTGGAAACGGCGGGTGTGAACGACCTGTTTCACGCGCCCAAACACGCCTACACGCTGGGCCTCTTGCGGAGCCTGCCGGGGGCCGGGGAGCACCGACGCCCGCTTCAGCCGATTCCCGGCGGGCCGCCTGATTTGCGTTCGCTGCCGCCGGGTTGCCCCTTTGCGCCGCGCTGCGAATACGTGACGGACGACTGCCGGGGCAACGAGCCGCCCCTGCTGGAAGTTGCGCCGGGACGGTTCAGCGCCTGCATTCATTACGCCGAATTGCCAGCCCTCAAAGCCAGTCTCGAGGAGGTAGGAGTATGACCGTGCCTCTCTCCAAATCCACTCCGCCTTTAATGGAAATCCACGGTCTGACCAAGACGTTTCCGGTGGCGCAGAGCTTACTTTCGCGCTGGAGAGGCCAACCGCAGCGGGCGGTGCAGGCCCTGACCGACGTGGAGCTGAACGTGCGGCGCGGCGAGACGCTCGGCATCGTGGGCGAGAGTGGCTGCGGCAAGTCCACGCTGGCCCGCACGCTGGTCCGGCTCTACGACGCCGACCGGGGCAGCGTCCGTTACGGCGATCTGGACGTGCTGGCGCTGCGCGGCGCGGACTTGCGGCAATACAACCGCCGGGTTCAGATGATCTTTCAAGATCCCTATTCCAGCCTCAACCCGCGTATGACCGTTGAAGCTGTGCTGCGCGAGGCGCTGAGCGTCCACAAGATGCGCCCGCCCGCCGAGCAGCCCGCCCGCGTGCGCGAACTGCTGAAGCTGGTGGGTCTGCCACCCGAGGCTGCTGGACGCCTGCCGCACGAGTTCTCCGGCGGCCAACGCCAGCGCATCGGCATCGCGCGGGCGCTGGCGCTGGAACCCGAATGCCTAATCGCCGACGAGCTGGTGTCGGCGCTGGACGTGTCGGTGCAGGCGCAGGTGGTCAACCTGCTGCTGGAGTTGCAGGAACGCCTGGACCTGACGGTGCTGTTCGTGGCCCACGATTTGCGGCTGGTGCGTCACATCTCGCACCGGGTGGCGGTGATGTATTTGGGCCGGGTGGTGGAAGTCTCGGACACGGAGACGATCTTCACGGCTCCGCGTCATCCGTACACGCAGGCTCTTCTCGCCGCTGCGCCCACCCTCGATCCGAGCCAGCGCACGGCGGCCCCGGCCATCATGGGCGAGTTGCCCAGCCCGCTGAACGTGCCGAGCGGCTGCGCCTTCAGAACACGCTGCCCGTACGCCTTCGAGCGCTGCGCCACCGAGCGGCCCGCCCTGCTCAAGTTGGAAGACGGCCCGGAGGTGGCCTGCCATCTGTACGACCCTGCCCAAACTGCGCCCTTCAAGCTGGCGACATGAAATCTCCCGTGCAGGAACCATCTTCCGGAGCCGCTGAGCCTTTTGTCTGGCCGCTGGGCATCGACCGCAGTCTGGGGGTGCCGGTCAACACCCAACTGCGCGGGCAACTGGAATACGGGATTGCCTGCGGGGACATCCCGCGCGGCGCACGGCTGCCCAGCGTGCGCGAACTGTCTCAGGAACTGGGCGTGGCGCACATGACGGTGGCGGGCGTCTACAAAGAACTGCTGGGGCTGGGCCTGATCATGACCTCACGCGGGCGCGGCACCTTCGTGGCCGCCGCGCCGCAGCCGCCGCCCGGCCCTGATTTGACGCGGCTGACCCGGCTGCTCTCGGACACGCTGGCGCGGGCCGAGGGCGAGGGCTACAGCCTGCGCCAGATCGGGGAGGCCATGAACGCCCTGATCGCACGCGGCGCACAGCCGCAGCAAACCGGTGTCAGCGTGCTGCTGGTGGGCTTATTTGCCGACGCCACCCGCAGTTACGCGGCGAACGTTCAGGCGGCGCTGCCTGCCGGAGACCGGGTGCAGGCAGTCACGCTGGACGACCTGCGTTCCGGGCGCTCGCACACCGACGCGCAAAACGCCGACGTGGTGCTGGCGCTGGCCCACCGCCTGAATGAGACGCGGGCACTTTTGCCGGGCCGGGAGATTATTCCGGTGGGCTTCATTCCCTCGCAGCGCACCCGAGCGGCGCTGGCGGCCCTCGACCCGATGATCCGGCTGACGATTGTGACGACCTTCGAAGAATTTCTGCCCACCTTTCTGAGCGGCGTCAAACGTTTCGCGCCGCATGTCTTGTCTATTCAGGCCACTCACCTGCACGCCAAGGATTTACAGAGCGTGCTGGACGCCTGTGACGTGGCCACTTACGCCACCGGCTCCGAAAGAGTCCGCACCTTGATACCCAACAAGCCGGCCCTCGAATACCGCCACGTCGTCGACCCGCGCGACATCGGGGGGCTGGTGCTGCCCGCCGTGGAAGCGCAGCGAACGTCCCGAAAAACGCCATCACACAAGCCCAAAAAGGAGCTGTCATGACCGCGATTGAACAGATGAACTGGATGCAGGTCGAAGAGTACCTCAAGAGCGACAACCGCTGCATTTTGCCGCTGGGCAGCACCGAGCAGCATGCGCACCTGAGCCTGTGCGTGGACAACATCTTGCCCTCCAAGCTGGCACATGACGCGGTGGGGGGCTCCGGCGTGCCGGTCTTTCCCGTCTTACCCTACGGCGTCACGCCGTACTTCCGGGCCTATCCGGGCAGCATCAATATCCGGGTGCAGACGTATTTGGCGATCGTGCGCGATATTCTGGACGACCTGCACGAGCAGGGCTTCCGGCGAATATTGATCGTCAACGGACACGGCGGCAACACCCCAGCGCAGGGCTTTACCGCCGAGTGGATGGCCGACCATCCCGGCACGCAGGTCAAGTTTCACAACTGGTGGAACGCCCCGCAGGTCTGGGCCAAAGTGCAGGCCACCGACTCCAACGCCAGCCACGCGTCTTGGATGGAGAATTTTCCGTGGACGCGGCTAGACGGCGTGGAGATGCCGGACACGGAGAAAACTGGCGTGGACTTCGATTACATGCGGTTGCTCGGCCCGGCGGCGCTGCGCGAGTACCTTGGTGAGGGCAATTTCGGCGGCAAATTCCAGCGCCCCGACGCCGACATGCAGGCCATCTGGGACGTGGCCGTGGCCGAAACCCGCGCCATGCTGGAAAAAGGGTGGGCCGAGTGAGCGAGGAGGACTCGCAACGCCTGCTGATCTGGGGAGCCGGGGCCATCGGCGGCACGATTGGCGCGTATCTGCTGCGCGGCGGCTGTGACGTGACCTTCGTGGATGTGGACGCGGGTCACGTCACAGCCATCAATGAACGCGGCCTGAGCATCACCGGCCCGTTTGGAGAGTTCAACGTGACTGCCCCCGCCTTCACCCCAGAGACGCTGAAAAGCCAGTGGGACACCATCTTGCTGTGTACCAAGGCGCAACACACGGCGGCGGCAGCCAAAGCCCTCGCGCCCCATCTCAGCCCCGGCGGCGTGGTGGTGTCCATCCAGAATGGCCTCAACCCGCTGATCATCAACGAACACATCCCGCCGGGGCAGGTGCTGGGCAGCTTCGTCAACTTCGGCGCGGATTATCTGGAGCCGGGCGTGGTGCAGTACGGCGGGCGGGGCGTGGTGGTCATCGGTGAGCAGGACGGACAGTTGACCGATCGGGCGCGGCGAGTCCATCAGATGCTCCAGCACTTCGAGCCTGACGCCGTCCTGAGTCCCAACGTGTTCGGCTACCTGTGGAGCAAGCTCGCTTACGGGGCACTGCTGTTTGCCACCGCCGTGACCAACGACAGCATCGCCGACGCGCTTGCACGGCCCGAAGACCGCGCCCTCTACACCGAACTGGGCCGCGAGGTCATGCGGGTGGCCCTGGCGCACGGGGTCACGCCCGAAGCCTTCAACGGCTTTGACCCGGCGGCCTTTTTGCCGGATGCTGGTGACGCGGCGGCGCAAACAAGTCTGGACGAGATGGTGGCCTTCAACCGCCGCAGCGCCAAGACACACAGTGGCATCTGGCGCGATCTGGCGGTTCGCAAACGCACGACGGAGGTGGACGCGCAACTCGGCTGGGTGGTGCATTTTGGGGCGCAGCACGCCGTTCCCACACCATTAAATGCCCGACTGATCGAGCTGATTCACGAAATAGAGCAAGGAACGCGTGAGCTGGGCCGCGAGAATCTAACGGAGTTGCGCGGCCTCCTTCTTGAGGAACAAGCATGAGCGGCAGTCAACGCTTCACAGGTCAGACCGTCATTGTCACGGGCGCGGCCCACGGCTTCGGGCGCACGATTGCCCACGCTTTCGCTGGTGAGGGAGCGGCGGTCTGGGCCTGCGACGTGAACACCGAGGGGTTGGATGAAACGGCCCGGCTGATTCAGGAAGGCAGCCTGACGATCCAGACCCGGAAAGTGGACGTGGGTGACGCGGCTGCCGTCTCAGCTTTCATGGCCGAAGTCGTGGCCGAGACGGGCCGTGTGGATGTGCTGGTCAACAACGCGGGCGGCGTGCGAGGGCAGGTGGGCCGCCCCATCGAGGAGATCAGCGCCCCGGATTGGCAGGCCATCTTCGCCGTCAACGTGGACGGGGCCTTTTTCTTCGCGCAGGCGGCGGCCCCGCACATGAAGGCCCAGAAGTCGGGCCGGATCATCAACATTTCCAGCGGCGCGGGCCTAGGCATCAGCCTGACCGGTATTCAGGCGTATGCCTCGGCCAAGGCTGCCCAGATCGGCCTGACCCGCCAGTTGGCGCATGAGCTGGGCGCGTGGGGCATCACCGTCAACAACGTGGCTCCCGGTTTCGTCCGCAGCAATCCCACCACCGAGCGCCAGTGGGAAAGCTACGGCGAGGAGGGCCAGCGCAAACTGATAGACGGCATCGCGCTGAAGCGGCTGGGAACCCCTGAAGACATCGCCAATGCGGTGCTGTTCTTCGCCTCCGATCAGGCGGGCTGGGTGACCGGGCAAGTCTTGAGTGTGGACGGCGGTAAATGAGCGGCCTGAACGATGTGCTGAACAAGTTGAGTGAGCGTTCTGAGGCCTCACTCTCCGAACTGATCGAGTTCGCCAGCATCCCCAGCGTCAGCGCCCAGCCGGATCACAAACCGGACATGGAGCGGGCGGCGGCGTGGCTCTCGGAGCGCCTGAAACGCGCTGGCCTGGGGACGGTGGAACGCTGGCCCACCGCCGGACACGCCGCCGTCTACGCCGAGTACTTGGACGCGGGCAAGGACGCGCCCACCCTGCTCGTCTACGGCCACTACGACGTTCAGCCGCCTGACCCGCTGGAGAAATGGCACACGCCACCGTTTACGCTCACGGTCAAAGACGGCAGAATCTATGGGCGTGGCGTCAGCGATGACAAGGGACCGCTGCTGCTGACCGTGCAGGTGGTGGACGCTTACCTGTCCACGCTGGGCAAGTTGCCCCTCAACCTCAAATTCTTGTTCGAGGGCGAGGAGGAGGTTGGCAGCGCCCACCTGAACGAACTCGTCGCGCAGAACGCCGAGCGGCTCAAGGCCGATTTCGTCCTGAGTGCCGACGGCGGGATGTGGAGTGCGGAGATACCCTCACTGACGGTCAGCGCACGCGGGCTGGTGGCGCTGGAACTCACCGTGCGCGGCCCCACCAAAGACCTGCACTCCGGGCGGCACGGCGGCAGTGTCCACAATCCTCTGCACGCGCTAGCGACTTTGATTGCCGGACTTCACGACGAATCAGGCCGCGTGACGGTGCCGGGCTTCTACGACGGCATTGCCGAACTGACGCCCCAGCAGCGTGAGGGCATCCGGCAACTGCCCTTCACCGACGAGGCGTATCTGACCCAGACCGGAGCGCCTGCCGTCTACGGCGAATCCGGCTACTCCACGCTGGAGCGCCAGTGGCACCGGCCCACGCTGGAAGTCAACGGGATGTGGGGCGGCTACACCGGCGAGGGAACCAAAACCGTGCTGCCGAGTGAGGCCCACGCCAAAATCACCTGCCGCCTGGTGCCGGGGCAGGAACCGGGGCGGATCACGCAGCTGCTCAAGCAGCACTTGGAGGACAATTTGCCGCCCGGTGTCACGCTGGAACTTCACCCCGGCGAACACGGCGCGCGCGCCTACCACCTGCCTGATGACCACCCCGGCGGGGCGCTGGCGCGGGAAGTGCTGGCCGAGCTGTACGGCAAGCCGCCGCTGGACGTGGGCATGGGCGGCAGCATTCCGGTGCTGGAGACTTTTCAAAGCGTACTGGGCCTCGACACCGTGTTTTTTAGTTTCTCGGTAGGCGACGAGGACATCCACGCCCCCAACGAATTTTTCCGCATCCCACGCTTGTCCGAGGGCCAGAAGGCTTGGGCGCAGTTGTGGTGGAAGCTGGGCCATCAGGAGAAAAGATGAATGAATTTCAGCGCCGCTCGGCAGAAATCAACGACTTGTTGTGTGTTCTGAATGTGCTCAACTGGGACGCCCGCACCCAGATGCCCGCAGGCGGCAGTTCGGCCCGCGCCCAACAACAGGCAACCATCAGCGCTCTGGCGCAGGAAAAATTGCTCGATCCGGCTTACGAGGCGGCGGCGCAAGCGGTCAGCGCTGACGACAGCGATGATGACGTGGAGAACCGTGCCGCGCAGCAGGCTCTGGCGGCTGTCTCGGCCCTCAAGCGCATTCCCGCCGAACTGACCCGCGAACTGGCCCTGCTCAAATCAGAAGCGCAGGACGTGTGGGCGCGGGCCAAAGCGGCCAACGACTTTCAGATGTTCGCCCCGGCCCTGACACGGATGGTGGAGCTGAACCGCCAACTGGCCGAGGCGCTGGGCTACGAGGGCCACCCTTACGACGCACTGCTCAACCTCTACGAGCCGGGTGTCACGGTGGCCACGCTGCTGCCGCTGTTCGAGCGGCTCCGCGCCCATCATGTGCCGCTCCTCAAGGCCATCCAGCAGCAACCCCAGCCGCGCAGCGATTTCCTGAACCGCTCGTATCCAGCAGACGCGCAAAAGCGTGTTTCCCTGACGCTGGCGCAGAAGTTCGGCTACGACACCCAGCGCGGGCGGCTCGACGAATCGGCCCACCCCTTCGAGATCAGTTTCACCCGTCAGGATGTGCGGATCACCACCCGCTTTCAGGAAAAATTCCTATCGGGCGCACTGTTCGGCACGCTGCATGAAACCGGACACGCCATGTACGAGCAGGGCGTCCGCCCCGAGCTGAGCCGCACTGTGCTGACCAGTGATTTGACGGGCCTCTACGCGGTGGGCGGGGCCAGCTATGGCACGCACGAGAGCCAGTCGCGGCTGTGGGAAAACCGAATTGGGCGCTCAAAGGCGTACTGGAACCTGCACTTTTCGCAGCTTCAGGACGCGTTCCCAGAGCAGTTCGCGGACGTGGACACCGCCGCCTTTCACCGGGCCATCAACACCGTGCGCCCCAGCCTCATCCGGGTGGAGGCCGACGAGCTGACGTATGACCTCCACATCATGCTGCGGGTCGAGCTGGAACGCCAACTCATCGGCGGCGAACTGGCGGTTAAGGACTTGCCCGCCGCCTGGAACGCCCGCATCAAATCCGACCTCGGTCTGGACGTGCCGGACGACGCACACGGCGTGTTGCAAGACATCCACTGGTCGGCGGGTATGATCGGCTCGTTTCCCACCTATACCATCGGCAACGTGATGGCCTCGCAGTTCTATGCGGCAGCGCTGGAGCAGGTGCCAGATCTGGAAGCTGGCCTAGCGCGTGGCGAGTACACCCCCCTGCGCGAGTGGCTCACAGACAACATCTATCAGCATGGCCGCACCTTCACGCCCCACGAACTGCTGATGCGCGTGACCGGGCACGGCCTCGACCCGCAACCTTACCTGGATTACCTCAGCGGCAAATACGGCGAACTCTACGGCCTGGACCTTCAAAAAGTAGGCACTCAAAAGGAGCAAACAACATGACCCAGACAAACGGAAAACTGGCAGGAAAAGTCGCCCTCGTCACCGGAGCCTCCAGCGGCATCGGCGAGGCCACCGCCCTGGCCCTGGCCGAACACGGCGCAGCGGTGGCGCTGGTGGCCCGGCGCAAGGACCGTCTGGATGAACTGGCTGCCAAGATCGAGAGCATGGGCGGCAAGGTGGCCGTGATCGTCTCCGATCTGGCGCAGGCCGGGCAAGGCGCGGAAGTCGTCAAGCAGACCGTCAGCGCCCTGGGCCGCCTGGACATCGTGGTGAACAACGCGGGCGTGATGCTGCTCGGCCCCCTCTCCGGCGGCGATCCCAGCGACCTGACGCGCATGATGGACCTCAACGTCACGGCGCTGATGCACCTCTCGCAGGCGGCGCTGGAAGTCATGAAGCCGCAGAAGAGCGGGCACATCGTCAACATCTCCTCAGTGTCGGGGCGAGGGGCCAGTCCGCTGAGTGCCGGATATAGCGCCAGCAAATGGGCGGTGGGGGGATTTAGCGAGGGCCTGCGGCAGGAAGCCAAAGCCGACCGGATTCGCGTGACCGTCATCGAGCCCGGTGTGGTCGCCACCGAGCTGACCGATCACATTACCCACACCCAGACCAAGGACATGTACGAGGGCCGCATCAAGGACATGGAGATGCTGCAATCGGAAGACATCGCCGCTGCCGTTGTCTATGCCGTGACCCAGCCGGAGCGCGTGAACGTGAATGAGCTGCTGATCCGCCCGCTTGATCAGGGCTGAACTCAGGCTGACTGCCGCCTGCCTGCTTGGTCAAAAAAGAGTTTCTTTTGACCAAGCAGGCAGGTTCAGTAGATGCGGACAGCCCGAGACGTGGAGTCGGGTCTGGCCGTACTTATTCTTCGTGAATGGCGACGCGCATGCCCTCGGCGGTGATCCAGCCTCGGTACATGCCCTCAGTGTTATACGGCAGGGCGACGTTGCCGTCTTTGTCCACCGCGCACAGCCCCGCACCGCCGCCTGCTCCCAGCTTGCCGAGGGCCACCATTTCGCCGTGAATCATGGCGTCGGTGGCCTCACTTAACGCCGCGCCCTGATAAAGCATTCGGGCGTGGATTTCGTGACCGAGCACGCGGCGAATAAAAAACTCCCCCTTACCCGTGCCCGACAGCGCACAGGTGCGGTCATCAGCCCAGGTGCCCGCCCCGATGATCGGTGAGTCGCCGATGCGTCCGGTGGGCTTGGCAGTGTAGCCGCCCGTGGAGGTTGCTGCCGCCAGGTGACCGTGCAGGTCGAGCGCCGCCGCGCCCACCGTGCCGTGCTTGTCGCGCTCGGGAGCGGCGGCCAGTGTACCTTCACGCTCGCGCTCCAACATTCTTTCCAGCGCCTCCCGCCGGGAAGGGGTGGTAAAAAAGCTGTTGTCCACCACTTCAAATCCCCGCTGCCGCGCCCACTCGTCGGCGGCCTCACCCACCAGCAGCAGCGGATCGGCCACCTCGGCCAGTGAGCGGGCCACTCGCACCGGATGGCGAATGCGCCGCGCTCCGGCCACCGCACCTGCCAGGCCCGCCGCGCCGTCCATCACCGAGGCGTCCAGCTCATGGTAGCCGTCCCGGTTGAGGGCCGCGCCGTAGCCCGCGTTGAACACCGGGTCGTCTTCCATCACCGCGACCGCTTCCGTTACCGCGTCGGTGGCCGCGCCGCCCGCCGTCAAGACGCTGAAGCCCGCTTGAAGCGCCCGGCGCAGCGCCTCACGGGCGGCCCGGTTGAGATCCGGGGTCAATTCGTCTTTGGGAATCGCGCCGCAGCCGCCGTGGATCGCCAGCACTGGAGTCCGTCTCGTGGTCGTCATTTGCACCTCTCGCCTCAGCATAGCAACCTTCCCGGTTGTTGGAATGGCCCAGTTCGGTTGAAAAAGTCCAGCACCGGGAACGGGATCACTCGGGCTCCTCGCCCGCCGGTTTGGTTTCTGATTGTGGCAGCGGCAACTCGGGGCCGTTCTTGAATTCTTCCAGCACCACGCAGGTCTGAATCCGGTCGATCACGTCTTGGGCCTGCGCCAGCGTCTGCAACAAATCGCGCAGCTCACTTTGATCGCGCACCAAGATTTTGAGAATGGCGTCACTCGTTCCGGTCAGCGTGTAGCATTCCAGCACCTGAGGAATGTCCGCCACCGCCCGGCGCAGGGCGTCCTGGTTCTCGAAGCGCAAGTTGGAGCGAAACGTCACCAGCATGAACGCCAGCAGGTCAAGTCCCAAGCTGCGCCGGTTCAGGAGCGCCACCGTACGCTGAAAGTACCCCTGACTTTTGAGGCGGGCCAAGCGCTTGTGCAGCCCAGCCGGTGAGAGGCCCACCTCACGGGCCAGCTCAGCGCGGTTGACTTCAGCGTCGCGTTGCAGGGCCGAGAGTAATTGCCGATCTATCTCATCCAAGCGTTCAGGCCGCATAAGAGGGAAAATATATCAACAATTTTGCCGGTCTGGGTAAATAGTCTAGACGGTCGTTGCACTTCTAGAAACATTCATCTACTCTACGGCATGCAACCAAGGGGCTATTTGCTGAAGGGCGCTGGGCCTACCAAGGAAACAAGCTAGATGGGAGCTGATCTCCTGTCAGCTGCCCCCCTCCTGGAAACGCGCGACCTCGCCAAGTCTTTTCGCGGTTTGAGGGCGCTCAGGAATCACGCCATCAGTGTACGCGAACGCGAGATCGTGGGCATTATCGGGCCGAACGGCAGCGGTAAAAGCACGCTGTTTAATCTGGTGACTGGCTTCCTGAAACCGACAGCGGGAGCGGTTTATCTGCGCGGACAGGCCGTCACCAATCTGCCTCCGGCTCAGGTCAACCGGCTGGGCATTGCCCGCACCTTTCAGGGCACCCGGCTGTTTGCTCAACTCAGCGTGCTGGAAAATGTGCTGGCCGCCGCGCAGCTCCGGCACCCCAGCTCGCTGCCCGGCGTGCTGCTGGGCCTGCCCGCCGCCCGCGCCGCCCGGCAAGCCGCCGAGAACACCGCCCGTGAGCTGCTGGCCCTTACCGGCTTGGAACATCAGGCCAATCTGCGGGCTGCCAGCTTGCCCTACGGCGACGGACGCCGCTTAGAGATCGCGCGGGCGATGGCGACCCGCCCCGCGCTACTGATGCTGGACGAACCTGCCGCCGGGCTGAACGCAGGCGAAACTCAGGCTTTGGCGCAGCTGATCGGCAGTCTGCGCGACCGCTACAGCGTGGCCGTCATCGTGATCGAGCACGATATGGATTTGGTCATGAATCTGTGCGAGCGGGTGCAGGTGCTGGCGCAGGGTCAAGTCATCGGCGAGGGCACGCCCGCCGAGGTGCAGGCCAGCGTGCGGGTGCGCGAGGCGTACTTGGGGAGTGACGATGCAGCCTGAGATGAATCAGCCGCTTCTCGCCCTGAATGATCTCTACGTCAATTACGGCGCGGTCAGCGCCCTGCGGGGCGTCAGCTTGCACCTGTATGCCGGTGAAGTCGTGGCGCTGTTGGGAGCCAACGGCGCAGGCAAATCCACCACCCTGCGGGCCATTTCTAACCTCATCAAAGTCGCCAGCGGTCAGATTTTACTGGACGGCTCCCCACTCACCGGCCTGAGTCCCACCGAGGTGGTGGCGCGGGGCGTGGCGCACTGCCCGGAAGGAAGGCGGGTCTTCGGCGGCATGAGCGTGCTGGAAAACCTGCGGCTGGGAGCCAGCGTGCGGAGTGACAGCGAGGGGATTAAAAGTGACACCGAGCGGATGCTGAGCCTCTTCCCGATTCTGGCCGAGCGGCGCAGTCAGGCGGCGGGCACGCTCTCGGGCGGCGAGCAGCAGATGCTGGCGCTGGCCCGCGCCCTGATGGCCCGCCCACGCTTGCTGCTGCTGGACGAACCCTCGCTGGGCGTGGCTCCGCTCATTATCAAAGAAATCTTCAAGATCCTGCGCGAGCTGCGCGAAACGGGCGTGACCATCTTGCTGGTGGAACAAAATGCCCGCGCCGCGCTGGGCTTGGCCGACCGGGCCTACGTGCTGCGAACCGGCAGCGTGGCCCTCTCCGGCAGCGCCGCCGATCTGAGCCAGAGTGAGGAAGTGGCGCAGGCTTACTTGGGTGGGGGCGCGGCGTGACCGGCTTTGAGTACCTGTTCCAGCAACTCGTGAACGCTCTGAGCGTAGGCAGCCTGTACGCCCTGATCGCGGTGGGCCTGTCTCTGATCTTCGGCATCCTGCGACTCTCCAACTTCGCGCACGGCGACATGATGATGATCGGGGCGTTCGCCACCGTGCTGCTGACCACCTCCGGCCTCAGCTTCTTGCCTGCCTGCCTGCTGGGCATCGCCGTCGCGGCGCTGGCGGGCGTCATCATCGAGCGGGTGGCCTACCGCCCAGTGCGCGGCGCACCCGACGTGACCATGCTGCTGACCAGCCTGGCGCTGACCTTCATTCTGGAAAACCTGGGTATTCTGCTGTTCACCGCCTCGCCGCGCAACTTCCCGCTGCCCGATTGGATGACCAAACTGTGGAGTCTGGCGGACGGACGCGTGACCTTTACCAACATCAATGTGTTGAGCGTGGGCCTGACCCTCGTCTCGCTGCTCTTCCTGACTTGGTTCATGCGCCGCACCACCGTCGGGCTGGGGATGCGGGCCGCCGCCGAGGATCTGGGCGCGGCGCAGCTCGTCGGGGTGCGGGTCAACCGGGTCATCGTGGTGGCGTTCATGCTGGCCTCGGCCTTCGCGGGGCTGGCGGGCGTGCTGTGGGCGGCGCAGGCCGGGGTGGTCGATCCGCTGATGGGCTTCACGCCGCTGCTCAAGGCGTTTGTCGCCGCCATCATCGGCGGGCTGGGCAGTTTGCCGGGCGCGGTGCTGGGCGGCTACCTGCTGGGAGCCTTGGAAGTGCTGATCGTGGCCTTTTTGCCGCCGGAAGTCTCGCCCTACCGCGACGCCATCGTGTTCGGCTTGCTGATCGGCTTTCTGCTACTCAGACCCGGCGGCCTGCTCAATGTCACCCGCGAGGTCAAGCTGTGACGCGCTTCTGGCGGCTCAGCGTGGGCCTAGTTCTATTGGCGTTGCTGGCCTGGCTGGGGCCACAGCTCATGCCCGATTACTTCGTGCGGGTGCTGATCGTGATGGCGGTCAACGTGGTGCTGGTTTCCAGCCTGGGGCTGTCCAACGGCTTTACCGGAGTGTTCTCGCTGGGGCATGTGGGCTTCGTGGCGCTGGGCGCGTACAGCAGCGCCATCCTAACCCTGGCGCTGGACAAAAAATTGGCTTACCTGCCCTACCTCCCCGGCTGGCTGGCGCAAATTCAACTCGGCTTTCTGCCCGCCACCCTGATCGCGGGTTTGCTGTGCGCCCTCGTGGGATTGATCGTGGGTGCGCCCCTGATGCGCCTCAACGGCAACTACGTCAGCGTCGCGACCCTGGGCTTTCTGATCATCGTCAACGTGGTGCTGGTCAACGCCGAGAGCTTCACGCGCGGGGCACGGACGTTTACCGGCATCGACACCTCCACCACCTTGCCCTGGGCGCTGGGCTGGATGGTGCTGACCCTATTTATCCTCTCGCGGGTGGCGTACTCGCCGTTTGGCCGGGCCATGCGGGCTACCCGCGAAGACCTGATCGCGGCGCAGGGCATCGGCATCCGGGTACTGCCCACACGGCTGATGGCCTTTATTATCGGGGCCTTCTTCGCGGGCGTGGGCGGTGCGCTGTATGCCCATTACCTCGGTTCCTTCTCCCCGGCCACCTTCTACTTCGCCCTGATGGTCACGCAACTGGCGATGCTGGTGGTGGGCGGGCAGGGCAGTCTCACCGGGGCGGCGGTGGGCGTGGTGCTGGTCACGCTGCTCTCCGAGGTGCTCCGTAACCTCGAGCGCGGCTTCTCGCTCGGCTCTCTCACGCTGCCGCCGCTTTACGGGGTCAGTCAGATCGTGCTGGGCATGGTGTTCATTCTGGTGATGGTCTACCGCCCGTCAGGGCTGCTGGGCGACCGCGAACTTCAACTCGTTGACTCATCGAAGGCGTCTCAGGGCGCTTCATCTGAACAGGAGGCTGTATGAACAATAAGAATCTCGTCCGCTTGATGCTGGCCGCTGGGCTGGCCTCGCTCACCCCCTCGCTGGCGCAGGGAAAGACGCCCATCAAGATCGGCGGAGCGTTCAACCTCACCGGGGCACTCTCCAGCCTGGACGCGCCCGCCGCCAACGGGGCCAAACTGGCGGTCAAGGAGATCAACGCCGCCGGGGGCGTGCTGGGCCGCCCGCTGGAACTGGTCGTCTACGACGGAAAGAGTGACGCCGCCACCATCACCAACGTCGCCTCGCAGCTCATCAGCAGCGCCAAGGTGCGGGCCATCGTGGGCTTCACCGACTCGGACTCGGCTCTGGCGCTGGGCCCGATTGCTCAGAAGGCTGGCGTGCCCTTCGTGACGGCAGGGGCCACTTCACCGCAACTGCCCACCCAGATCGGCGACACCATGTTCCTGGCTCCTTTTGGCGACAACGTACAGGCGGCGGTGGGAGCCGAGTTCGCTTACAAAAACCTGAAGGGCAAAACCGCTTACCTGCTGGTCGACCGCAGCGCCGAGTACACCACTCTGCTCGCCAAGTATTTCAAAGACGCTTACCTCAAAGCGGGCGGCAAGATCACTTTGGAAGACTCGTACAAGTCCGGCGACAAGAACTTCGGGGCGCAGATCACCCGGCTGCGGGCGCTGGCCCAAAAGCCGGATATCCTCTACATCGCCGCTTTACCCGACGACATCGGCACGCTGGTCAAGCAGGTCAGGCAGGCGGGCATCATATCGCCGATCGTGGGGGGCGATGGGTACGACACGCCGCTTCTGGTGCAGGTGGGCGGCACGAGCGCCAACAACGTCTACTTTACCACCCACGCCCTGATCAGTCCCAAGAGCACCCCCGCCGTCAAGAAGTTCATGGCCGGCTATCAGAAGGATTTTGGTAAGGAGCCGGAGAACGCTTTTGCCGCGCTGGGCTACGACTCGGTTTACCTGGTGGCTGACGCCATCAAGCGGGCGGGCAGCGATGAGCCGGCCAAGATCAAGGCGGCGCTGGCAACCACCAAGAACCTCAAAACCGTGACAGGCACCATCACTTACGCGCCCGGCTCGCGGGTGCCGCAGAAAGGCGTGACAGTGATCGGCGTCAAGAACAAAGAACTCACCCTGGCGGCGGAGATGACGCCTACTTATGTCCCCAAACCCTGATCCTTCCACGTCTGAGCAGTTGCCGGGCCTGTGGGCCGCCTACCAGCAGCACCTTCGCGGCGCGACCTACACCGATTTGACCCACGCCTTCTTTCCCGGTCAGCCCCACTTCCCGGCCTTTCCCGATCAAACGTTCGGCAATTTTGTGAGCTTAGCTGACGGCGCACTCTTCGAGGTGCATCAGTACGGCTTTGTCGGGCAATGGGGCACGCACGTCGATCCGCCCTCGCACATGGTGGCGGGCGGGCGCACCATCTCCGAACTGAGCGTCAATGAAATGCTGCTGCCGCTGTGCGTGCTGAATATCAGCGAGCAGGTGAAGGCCGACCCAGATTACCGTCCCACGTTGGCCGATCTGGAAGCCTGGGAGTCGCAACACGGCCGCGTGCCGGAGGGCAGTTTCGTGGCTCTTAGAACCGACTGGTATCAGCGCTGGCCGGACCGGGAACGCATGGCCAACGCGGACGCTGAGGGCGTGGCCCACTTCCCTGGCTGGAGTCTTGAGGTGCTGAAAGCGCTGCTGGAGGAGCGCAGCGTCGTGGCGGTCGGCCACGAAACCACCGACACCGACGGCGGCATTTCTAGCACCCGTGACGGCGATTACAGCCTGGAAGCCTATATCCTGGGCCGCGACTGCTGGCAACTGGAACTCCTCACCAACCTAGATAAAGTGCCTGAAACTGGCGCACTGCTGCTGGCAAGCTGGCCCAACCCGAGGGGCGGCTCCGGCTTCCCGGCGCGGGCGGTGGCAATCCATTTATGATTCCCGACACCGAGACGATCCTTCAGCAAGACGTCCAACTCACCCGCATCCTGTGGACCGACAACGCGGGCCTGACCCGTGCCAAGGCCGTGACCCGCCCCAGTTTGCCGGGAGCGCTGCTGCGCGGCGTGGGCCTGAGTATGGGTCAGCAGGCACTGGCGATGATGGTGGACAGCGTAGTCCCGGAAAGTGGCCTGAGCGCGGTGGGTGAAGTGAGAATCGTGCCCGATCCGGCCAGTTACGTCACTTTGCCCTACGCGCCCGGCTCAGCAGCGATGGTGAGCGACATGCGGACCCTGGACGGAAAAGCCTGGGCGCACTGCCCCCGCGACTTCCTACGCCGTCAGGTAGAGGCCGCTCGGCAACTCGGCTTCACGGTGATGGCGAGTTTTGAAAACGAGTTTTACCTGTTCAAGGACGGAGAGCCGCTGGACAGCAGCGTGTACGGAGCGCTGGAGGGCTTTTCAGCTTCTAACGCCTTCGCGCTGGATGTCCTGGCGGCACTGGACGCCCATGGCCTGAGCCCCGAGATGTACTATCCCGAATCCGGCCCCGGCCAGCAGGAGATTTCCATTGCACCTGCCGAAGGGATAGTCGCCGCTGACTGTCAGGTGCTGTTCAAGATGGCGGTGAATGGCGTGGCGCGTCAGCACGGCCTGCGGGCCTCGTTTGCCGCCAAGCCGGTCAGGGACGGAGCGGGCAGCGGGTGTCACATTCACCTGAGTCTGTGGCGAGACGGAGTCAATACTTTTTATGATCCCAGTGACGATCTTGGATTGTCCCTGACGGCGCGGCAATCCATCGCGGGTGTGCTGACCCATTTACCGGGCCTGTGCGCCCTGACGGTGCCTTCGGTCAATTCATACCGCCGCTTGCTGCCGGGCTGGTGGGCGGGCAGCTACGCCTGCTGGGGCTTGGACAACCGCGAGGCCAGCGTGCGGGTCGCCAGCGGCCACCTGTTGAGCGGCGCGGGCGGGGGCAGCACCAACTTCGAACTCAAGACCTGCGACGCCAGCGCCAACCCGTATCTGGCACTGGGCGGACTGCTGGCCTGTGTACTGGACGGCCTGAAACGCGAACTAGACCCCGGAGCGCCGCTGGATAAGCCGCCGGGCGACCTCACCGACGCAGAGCGGGCCGAGCGCCGCATTCAACGCTTGCCCGAATCGTTACCGGAAGCGCTGGCCACTTGCGAGCAAGACGACGTGCTTCAAGCGGCCCTCGGCCCCGATCTGGCCCGCTCGTTTACGGCTGTGCGCCGCGCCGAGGCCGCCTACTTTGCCACTCAGAACGAGGACACCGAACTTCATATGCACCGTTTCGTCTACTAATTCCGCTTCCGCTCAGGAGACTGCTTTGAACCTCGATCACATCCCGATTCTCGATCACCACGCCCACGCCATCTTTCACGAAGCGGGCTGGCGCACGGCCCCATTGGAAAGCTACTTTACCGAAGCTTACGACCCCGAAGTGCTGAAGCGCCACACCCCGCACGGTATCTTCTACCGCCGCTCCCTGCGCGAGCTGGCTGAATTCTACAGCTGCGAGCCAGAGAGAACGGCGGTGGACGCGGCGCGGCAGGCGGCGGATTATCTGGACGTGGCGCGGCGCATGATCCGTGAAGCCAACATCGACACCGTGCTGCTGGACGACGGCCTGTTCACGGGTCAGTTGATGAGCGTGGCCGAATCGGATTCGCTGCTCCCCTGGCAAGCCCGGCGCGTCCTGCGGCTGGAAGCGGTGCTGGCCGGATTGGTTTGGCAACATGACCGCGTCCCCGATTTGCTTCACTCGTTTGAATCGCATCTGCGGCAAGTCGCCCCCACACTGGCCGGACTCAAGAGCGTCATCGCTTACCGCACCGGGCTGGCGGTGGAGAAGTGGGACGCGGGCGAGGTGCAGGCTGCTTACGACGCCCTCAAACGCGACTTGAAAACAGGTGAGACACCAAAACTCACCAGCAAGCCACTTCTGGACACAGCGCTGCTGCTGGCCTTGCGAGTAGCACGTGACGTGGATTTGCCCGTCCAGTTTCACACCGGCTACGGCGATCCTGACCTTGATTTGCGCCTCGCCAATCCGCTCCATCTGCGCTCCCTGTTTGAAGACCCCGATTTGCGCGGCCTCAAAATCGTGATGCTGCATTGCTACCCGTTTACCCGCGAGGCGGGCTACCTCGCCAGCGTCTACCCCGGCGCGTACCTCGATCTCAGCCTGAGCATTCCCTTCCTCAGTCAGCACGGCATGAGGACACACGTCCATGAGGCGCTGCACCTCTCGCCGCTGAGCAAACTCCTGTTTGCCACCGACGCCTCGCGCACGCCGGAGCTGTTTTATCTGGGCGCTCGCTGGGGCCGCCGGATGCTGGGCGAGGTGCTGGACGACACCGTGCGGGTGGGCGATTTGACGGCCAACGAGGCTGAGGAAGCCGCCGTGATGCTGTTGCGTGGAAATGCTTCGGCGCTGTATCCGGCTCCTGTGCAGCTAACGGCGCCCACACAGGCTCAGGCGTGACCACGCTGCCCGTCGTCAAAACCGCGCCCGCTGCAAAAACGCGCTCGGTGGCCTGGCGGCGCTTCTCACGTGACCGGGCCGCCTTGACCGGACTCGTCATCTGCATTTTGATCGTGCTGGCCGCGCTGCTGGCTCCCTGGCTTTCGCCACACGATCCCAATTTTCAGTTCCCTGACGGCCTCTCTCTGGAGGGTGCACCCCAGTCGCCCAGCCGCACCTTTCTGCTGGGCACCGACCTGCTAGGGCGCGATCTGCTCTCGCGGCTGCTGTGGGGGGCGCGGGCGTCTCTCTTGGTGGGCGTGCTCGCCAACGGGCTGGCGGTCATCATCGGCGTGCTGCTGGGCGCACTCGGCGGACTGTGGCGCGGTGTGGTTGGCACCCTGATCATGCGCTTTACCGACGTGATGATGGCCTTCCCAGTGCTGCTCCTCGCCATCGCTCTGACCGCCATCCTGCGCCCCAGCTTGTGGATCGTGACTTTGGTGATCGCGCTGCTCAACTGGGTGGCGGTGGCGCGGGTCATCTATGCGCAGGTCGTTTCGCTACGCGAGCGCGAATTCGTGGAAGCGGCGCAGGCGGTGGGCGCGTCCGGCACCCGGGTTCTGTTCCGACATGTCGCGCCGCACCTGCTGCCCACCGCGCTGGTGTGGGGGTCGCTGGGCATCGGCACCACCGTACTGTTAGAAGCCACGCTGTCCTTTCTGGGTGTGGGCGTGCAGCCGCCGACGCCGAGTTGGGGCGGCATCATCAATGAGTCACAGAGTTACCTGACCACCGCGCCCTGGCTGGTGCTGTTTCCCGGCGCGGCCATTTTGCTCACCTCGCTGGGCTTCAATCTGCTGGGCGAGGGCCTGCGCGACGCGCTCGATCCCAACGGGAACGGCTGATGCTGCCGTTCGCCGCCTCGCGGGTGATGCAGAGCTTGTTTGTGCTGCTGATCGCCTCGGTGATGACCTTCAGCTTGATTTTTTTGCTGCCTGCCGACCCAGCCCGCTTGGTCGCCGGGCCGAGCGCCAGCGTTCAGACCGTCAACAGCATCCGGCGCGAGCTGGGATTAGATCAGCCGTTCGCCGCCCAGTACGCGCAGTACCTCGGGAAGTTGCTGCAAGGCGATCTGGGCCGCTCCTACAAGCAGCAGTCCAGCGTGCGCGAGTTGCTGGCCTCGCGCATCTGGCCGACCACTCAACTGATGCTGGGGGCCATCGCCCTGGAGCTGCTGCTCGGCCTGCCGCTGGGCATCTGGGCAGCGCTCAGGCGCGGGCGCTGGCCCGACCGGGTGGTGATGGGCTTCGCCTTTCTGGGAGCCTCTGCGCCGCAGTTCTGGCTGGGCCTGAGCTTAGTCTACTTGCTGGCTTACGGCCTGAACCTCTTTCCGCTGGGCGGCTACGGCGGACTGTCGCACCTGTTCTTGCCCGCCCTTACCCTTGGGCTGGGCGGCGCGGGCTGGTACGCACGGGTGATCCGCTCCAGTTTGCTGGAGGTGCTGGCCCGCGATTATGTCCGCACCGCCCGCGCCAAAGGCCTATCACCCTCACGGGTGGTGATTCGCCACGCCCTGCGCAACGCCGTACCGCCCATCATCAGCATGATCGGATTGGATATCGGCGTGTTCATGGGCGGGGTGGTGGTGGTGGAAAGCGTCTTCGGTTGGCCGGGCTTAGGGCGACTCGTCTGGGACGCCATCCGGGTGGTCGATCTTCCGGTCATCGTGGGGGTTGTCATCTTCAGCGCCGTCGTCATCACGCTTGCCAACCTGCTGGCCGACCTCGTTCAGCTCGTCATTGATCCGCGTATTCGCTACTCGTAGTTCCGTTTCCAAAGGAGAAATTATGAAAACACTGACCACAACGGCGCTCCTCGGTTTGACCCTTTTGCTCGGCGGCGCTCTGGCCGCGCCGGGCGGCAACATCACCGTCTCTTACAAAGATGACGTGACCACCCTCGACCCAGCAGTGGGCTACGACTACCAAAACTGGCCGATGGAGAAGATGGTCTTCGACGCTCTGCTGGACTACAAACCCGGCTCCACGACGCTGACGCCGCGCCTGGCCGCCAAGATGCCGGACGTTTCCAAAGACGGCAAGACGTATACCTTCACCCTGCGCAAAGGCGTCAAGTTCCAGAACGGGCGGGTGATGACGGCGGACGACGTGAAATACACCCTGGAGCGCGTCCTCAACCCCAAAACCAAGAGTCCGGGCCAGAGCTTTTACACCGGGATCGCGGGCGCACAGGCGTTCGTGGACGGCAAGGCCAAGGCGGTCTCGGGCATCACCGTGCTGGCCCCTGACAAGCTGCGGATCACGCTGGACGCGCCCAACGCCGCTTTCCTCAACATCATGGCCATGAACTTCGCTTTCATCGTACCCAAGGAGGCGGTCGCCAGCGCCGGAGAGGATTTTGGCCACAAGCCCGTCGGCACCGGGCCGTTTACCCTCAAGTTGTGGGTCAACGGACAGCAGCTCGTGTTTGAACGCAATCCCAATTACTTCATGCCGGGCTTGCCGCAACTTGCCAGCGTCACCGTCAAGGTCGGCCTCGACCCCAGCGTGGCTTACCTCAGCCTCCAGCGCGGCGAGATCGATCTGCTCGGTGACGGCATTCCGCCCGCTCAGTTTCTGCAAGTCACCCGTGATCCTAAGCTCAAGGCCAGCGTGGTGTCCAAGACTTCAGTCAACACCACCTACCTGAGCCTCAACACCGGCATCAAGCCGCTCAACGACCTGCGGGTGCGTCAGGCCATTAACATGGCAGTCGACAAAACCAAGATTTTGCGGATCATCAACGGGCGCGGTGAGATTGCCAAAGGCGTGCTGCCGCCGCTGATGCCCGGCTACGACAAGACTGAAGCGGGGTACGCTTACGACCCGGTTAAAGCCAAAGCGCTGCTGGCGGCGGCGGGCCTGAAGTCCGGCTTCGACACCACGCTCTACACCACCTCCACCGACCCAAATCCGCGTATCGCCCAGAGCATCCAGCAAGACCTCGCCCAGATCGGCGTGCGGGTACAGCTCAAGAGCCTGGCTCAGAGCAGCGTGATCGACGCGGCGGGTACGCCCAAGACGGCGGCGATGGTCTGGTCAGGCGGGCTGGCCTGGACGCAGGACTATCCCGATCCCAGTGATTTTTACTGGCCGATCTTGTCGTGCAAAAGTGCGGTGCAGGGCGGCTGGAACTGGCCTTTCATCTGTGACAAAGCGCTGGACGCCCGCGCCGACAAAGCCGATAGGATGGTGGCCCCGGCTCAGCAAGCGGCCCGCCTGAAAGAATACGCCAGCATTTTCGCCGCCATGAACAAGCAGGCCGCGTGGGTGCCAGTCTTCCACGAGGTGCGCTACACCATGAAGTCTGATCGTCTGGTGGGCAGCGTGGACGATCTGCTTGACCCGACGCACTTCATCAATTACGAGCGGCTGTCGGTCAAATAAAGACCGCGCTGGGCCGACCGTAAGAAGACCGAGCAAGCGCTTGTGGGGAGAGGCGGTGTCATCTCTTTTCCCACAAGCCGCCCGCCACAAATGCAATGGCAAGGAGCAACATGACCGCCAGACCAAAATGCACCATCCACGATCACCATTACGGCTGGGACAACAGCCTAGCGCCCGCTTTGGAAGTCGAGAGCGGCGAGACCATCGAATTTGAAGTCGTCGATTCCGGCGGCGGCCAGTTCACGCCCGCGTCCACCTCCGCCGACGTGACCGCGCTGGACTTCTCCAAGATCAATCCGGTCACTGGCCCGGTGTACGTCCACGGCGCAGAGCCGGGCGACGCCCTGCAAGTCGAGATTTTGGAGTTCCGGCCCTCCGGCTTCGGCTGGACGGCGATCATTCCCGGTTTCGGGCTACTAGCCGATGAATTTTCCGAGCCGTACCTCAAGCTATGGAATTACACCGACACTTCAGCGGAGTTTCATCACGGCATTCAGGTGCCGGTGCGTCCCTTTCCTGGCACCATCGGCAACGCGCCCGCTGAGGCTGGCCATCACAGCGTCGTGCCGCCGAGAGCGGTGGGCGGCAACATGGACATCCGCGATCTGACGGCAGGCAGCACCCTCCACCTGCCCGTCGCGGTCAAGGGCGCACTCTTCTCGGTGGGCGACACCCACGCGGCCCAGGGCGACGGTGAGGTGTGCGGGACGGCGATTGAATCGGCCATGCACATCACGCTGCGTTTTACCTTGAAAAAGGCTGCGAAGCTGAGAACGCCGCGCTTCTCCACGCCCGGCCCGGTCACCGCACATATCGACCAGAAGGGCTATCAGGTGACGACTGGCATCGGCCCCGACCTGTACGCCGCCGCGCAGGACGCCACCCGCAACATGATTGAGCTGATGATGGCCGAGTACGCTCTCAGCGCCCAGGACGCTTACCTGCTGTGCAGCGTGTGCGCCGACCTGCGCATCAGCGAAATTGTGGACGCCCCCAACTGGCTGGTCGGGCTGTACTTGCCAAAGAGTATTTTCAGTTAGAGCCTCTAGGAGGAGCTTCGTAGGCTGCTCCCGGCGACAGGCCCGTGAGGACGCCTGTCATCGGGAATACGCCAGTCCTCAGTCGTCCCAGACGATCACCACTTTGCCAGTCTTGCCAGTATCGAAGGTTTCGTAAGCGCTCTGGGCTTGTTCCAGCGTGAAGCGGTGCGTCACCGTGACTTCAGGGTGCAGCTTCCAGCGCTCCAGCAACTCCACCAAGCGCTGCATTTGCCCAATGCTGCACACCCACGACCCCAGCAGGCTCAGCTGCTTGTGAATCAGCAGCGGGCTGGGCTCAAAATTGAGGGTGCCGCCCTCGCCCACCAGCACCACCCGTCCCCACGTCCTTGCCGCCTCCAAGCACAGGTGCCGCGCTGACGCTACGCCCGAGCAATCGAAGGCCACTTCAAAGCCGCGCTGCCCGCTGAGTGCCATCAACTGCTCCAAGGCGTCCTCACCGGGTTCGGCGATCTGTTCAAAGCCCAGCGAGCGGGCCAGTTCACGCCGTTCTGCGACGCCCTCGACGCCCACCACCTCGGCACCGAGGGCGCGGCAGAGTAGGGCCACACTCAGTCCCACTGGGCCAAGTCCGGTGATCAGCACCCGGTCTTTTCCAGAGACGGCGGCCCGCTCGCAGGCGGCAAAAGCGGTGCCGAACCCGCAGGCGATGATGGCTCCGTCCACGTAGCTGAGCGAGTCGGACAGCCGGACGAGGGTGCGCTCCTCGGCCAGCAGGTACGGCGCGTGGCCGCCGTCGCGCTGCCAGCCGTAAGCGGCCCGCTGCGGCGAGGTACATGAGATCATGTATCCGGCGCGGCAATCGTCGCAGGCCCCGCATCCGGCGATGTGATACAGCACCACCCTATCGCCCGGTGCAAAGGTTTTCACGCCCAGCCCTACCTCCTCCACCACGCCGCAGGGTTCATGTCCGGCGATCACGCCCCGGTACGCCTCGGGGCCATGTCCCTGATCCTTGGGCCGGTAAATGGCCCTGAGGTCGCTGCCACACAAGCTCGACGCCTTCATCCTCACCAGCACCTGACCGGCCTGCGGCCGAGGAATGGGCAGATCACGAAATTCGAATTGCCGCTCACCCGGCAGCACCACGCCCCGCATTGTCGTCATTGACTCTCCTTATTGGGGTCAGCTGCTTGCACTTCCAGAACTGGTTATTAGAAAATTTGTCGTAAAAGTTACAAAACTTTTATGACCGAGCGGAGCGAGTGAAATACGTGCTAGAGCAGATGGGAGTGGAATTGGTGGGGTTCTTTTCCACAACAATGGAACGGACGAATGCTCTAGTCCACTGCGCTGAGTTCAGAGCCTCAACTCATTTGGCCTACAACGTCAGCGGGCAAGGCGTCAGGGCTTGGCCATCACTGGAATCGGCAATGTCAGCGCCTTGCCGCCCCAGTCTTGGCGCATCCAAGCCCAATCCGGCTCATCCACGGGCGGCGTGCTTCTGGCCCCGCCGAGCGCTTCACCGGCCATAAAATTGAGGTAGTAGACATTGCTGCCGGGAGCCGCCGCCACCGGATGATACCCGCGCGGGCTGAGAATGAGGTCGCCGTCACGGGCAATCAGCGCTTCGTCGTAGGCGTCTTCAGGGCTGTAATTGCGGTGAATCGCCCAGCCGTGTTCTGGTTGAATGCGGTAATGGTAGGTTTCTTCGATGTAGAGACTGCCGTGCTGGCCGTCGTGCCGGTGCGGGGGCCAGCCGCTCCAGTTGCCGCTGGGGGTGTAGACCTCATAGATCAGCAGCCGCTCGGCCAACTGGTCAGGGCCGAGCAGGTGGCTGACTTGCCGAGCAGCGTTGGCTCCGCCGCGCATCTCCACTTTGATGTCTTGTGGCCGGATGACTCGCGCCGGGTATTGCCCGGTTGCCGGTGCGCCGCCGTGAGCGAAGGTGCCGCTGCCCGACACCGTGTAATGGGTGTGCGGCGGCAGGTAAACCACCGTCGGCAATTCTTCAAAGACACCTACTCTGGAGAGGTCGTGTTCTTCTTCTCCGAAACGGACACTCAAACGGCCAGATTGCGGCACGATGGCGACCTCGTTCTCGCCGCTGTTGCCCTCAAAACTCGCGCCGTCGAGCGTCATCACACCGAACGAAAGATACGTCCAGCCCGCGCTCTGGGGCGTGACGCTGAGGCTGCCGCCTGCGCCGGGCTTGAGATGGGTTCCCGCGATGTTCACGGGTTAGCCTGAACGTCTTGCACCCGCACTGGGCGATCTTCCTTGAGACTCTGGGTGCAGGCCAGCGCCAGCCGCAAGGATTCCAGCGCGTCGTGGGTGCCGGGATTAGGCGATTGGCCCGCCTGCAACGACGCGACGAAGGCGGCGATCTCAGCGCGGTAGGCGTCTTTGAAGCGGTCCATGAAAAAGTGGTAGTGATCCATCTTGACGCTCTCGCCGTATGCCAGCAGCGGCGTTTTGGGGGTGGCGTCCAGCACGAACTTGCCACCGGAGCCGAAGATTTCGGTGCGGACATCGTAGCCGTACACCGCGCGGCGCGAGTTCTGAATCACGCCCTGAGCGCCGCCGACAAACTTGAGCAGCACGGTGGTGGTGTCGGCGTCGCCCATCTCGGCGATGGCCGGGTCAACTTTGGCGTCCCCGATGGCGATAACTTCTTCCACCTCGCCCACCAAGAAGCGGGCAATATCGAGGTCGTGAATGGCTTGATCCAGAAAAATCCCACCCGACACTTTTAGATATTCCAGTGGCGGCGGGGCGGGGTCGCGTCCAGTGGCGGCAAACTGCTCGATGGTGCCGAGTTCGCCCGCCTCGATGCGCTGCTTGGCCTGAGCAAAGGCCACGTCAAATCGCCGCTGGAAGCCGATCTGAAACGGCACGCCGCATTCCTGCACAATTTTCATGACCCGCTCAGTTTCCACGAGGTCTGCTGCCACAGGCTTCTCGCAGAAGATGGCTTTTCCTGCTTTAGCAGCGGCCTCAATCAGTGCCGCGTGGGTGCTGGTCGGCGTCACGATAATCACCGCCTGCACCTGCGGGTCGTGGATGGCGTCCAGTGGGTCGGCGTAAACCTGATCGGCCCGCAGCAGCCCAGCCAGAGCCTGCGCGGCGTCTGGCAGCGGATCAGCCACCGCAACCACCCGAGTTCTCGGCAGGCCCAGCAGCGCCTGGCCATGTTCGCGGCCCATGCGCCCCGCGCCCAGCAAGGCAAAACGAATCGGGGCGTCGGTGTAAGGGTTGGGTTGTTTCATGACTTGTTCTCCTTGGATATCGGTCTTTGGATTGACTGACGGTTAATGACGGCCTGAGCTTCGTCCCAAGTTGGCGCGAAGTGCGAGCAGCCGATCTCGCCCACCACCACCGCGCCGCAGGCATTGCCCAGGCGGGCGGCTTCCTGCCAGTTCAGCCCGCGCAGCCGCCCGGCAATCAGCCCGCCCGCGAAGGCGTCACCCGCGCCCAGCACACTGATAATCTCAACCGGAAAACCTAAAACGGGCAGGGGAGAGCGGCCCCGCTCGAAGACGGTGCAGCCCCGCGCTCCCTCTTTGCGGATGACCACGCCCACTTCTGCGAGGAGCGCGGTGGTGTTGGCCTCCAAGTCACCCGCGATTTCCGGCGCAGTGTACTGGCTGTGCTTAACGACGACCTGCGACGAGTTCGTCAGCAGCGCGGCGTTGATCTCCTCTTCGGTGCCCAAAATGACGTCCACATCGCGCAGGACCGCCCGAACATTCAGCCCAAACGCCATCGGATCGGGCCACTGATCGGCGCGGAAGTCGAGGTCGAGGTAAACGGTGACGCCCGCCGACTTAGCTCGCCGAGCGGCGCTGAGGGTGGCCGAGCGGCTGGGCTCCCGCGCCAGCGCCGAGCCGTTGATGACCAGAGCACGGGCCTGCTCGATGGGAGCCGCCGACACATCCGCGATGCTGAGCTGGGTGTCTGCCGGGTTGTCACGGTAAAAGGTGATTGGGAATTTGTCGGGCGGCAAGATCGCCAGCAGCACGGCGGGCGTGCGGGTGCCGGGCTTGCGCGGTATATAGCGGGTGTCCACTTTCTCGCGCTCCAAGCCCGCCAGTACGAAGTCGCCCACCTGATCTTCGCCCACCGCCGTCAGCAGAGCTGCCTTGACGCCGAGACGGCTGGCTCCCACCGCGATATTCAGCGGGCTGCCGCCCAGATAAGCATTGAACTGCTGAATGTCAGGGAAGGCCGCGCCGACATTGTTGGAATACAAATCGATGGAGCAGCGGCCCAGCGTGAACAGTTCTACGGCTTGGACTTGGTCGCTCACTCGGACACCGAAGGGGCTTCCAAGCTCCGCAGATACTCTCGGTTGGCCGTAGCGCTCACCAGCGGCTCGCCCATACCCGGCAACACGTCTTGCTCCACTGTGACCCAGCCCCGATAACTGCTGGCGTGCAGAGCGTTTAGCACTGCCCCAAACGGCACCACGCCCTGACCAAGTTCGCAGAAGACGCCCGCGCCCACCGCGTCCTTGTAGGCCATGCCAATTTGCCGCGCTTTGGCTGCCACCTCGGCGCTCATATCTTTGAAATGCACGTACCAGATGCGCTTCCGGTGGGTGTTAAGCAGATCCAAAACGGTGGCCGGGTCGCTGCCACCACTGCCGTACAGCGCGTGCCCGGTGTCGTAGACCAGCCCAATCAAGTCGGGGTCGGTGCGGGCCAGAAACTCAGCGATTTCGGCGGGCGTTTCTACATAGCCGCCGCAGTGGTGGTGAAACACCGTCCTTAATCCGGTCTGCTCCCGCACCGCTCTGGAGATCCGTTCGGCTCCCTGAGCGAAATGTGTCCAGCCTTCTTCATCCAGCGAAAGGTCTGCGGTGATGCGTCCAGCATTCCCGGAGCGGGCCACGTCGCGGCTGTGTTCATCAGCCAATACCACCAGCGGCTGCCAGTTGGGGTCGCCCAGATCGGCCACCGCCGCCAGCTGACGCGCCACCCGCAGCACCCGCGCTTCTCCCTCGGCGTGGGCAGCGGGGTCGCGCAGATACACACCCTCGTAAGCGCCCAGCATGGTTAGGTGCCGAGAGGTCAGGGCCGCTCGCAAGTCGGCCAAGTCGGTAGGCAGGTAACCGTAGTCGCCAAGTTCGGTGCCGCTGTACCCGGCCTGCACCAGTTCGTCCAGCATCTGCACAGCAGGAACGCCCGCTCCGAAGCCCTCAATGGTGCCCCAGGAGCACGGCGCGTTGCCAAAATGAATTTTCTGTTCGGTCATGCCTTTTCCTCTATCTGTGTGGGTGTAAATATCCGCACCTGTTTTTCCAAATTTTGGCGATAAGCGGCGTGGGTGGCGTTCACGGCGGCCTGCCCCGACACCTCGGCAATCGGCACGTCCCACCAACTCTCAAAGCCCGGCACCCGTTCGCGCAGATTGACCGGCACCACGATCACCTGCACGCCGCCTTCTTGCTCGGCGGTCTCCAACGCTTCCTGTAGGGCGTCCAGCGTTTCGGCTTGCCTCGCTTGCGCCCCCAGTCCACGGGCATGTTGCACGAAGTCCAGCTTGACGATTGATCCATCGGTTCGCCCCGTTTTGGGGTCGCGGTGGCGCAGTTCGTTGTTGAAACTGGGGCTGCCAGATTCCATCTGGAGGCCGCGAATGCTCATGAAAGCGCGGTTGTCCACCAGCACCACCGTCAGGCTCAGGTTCTCGGCCACCGCCGTGACCAGTTCGCTGTTCATCATCAGGTAGCTGCCGTCACCGACCATTACCACCACCCGCCGCGAAGGCTCGGCCAGCTTGACGCCCAGCCCCGCCGGAATCTCATAGCCCATGCAAGAATATCCGTACTCCACGTGGTAACTCTTGGGATCCTCGGCCCGCCACAGCCGCACGAGGTCGCCCGGCAAGCTGCCTGCCGCGCAGATGACAGTGGCGTAGCCGCCCACCACGTCGTTGACGCGCCCGATCACACTGCCCTGCGAGGGGGGAGTGCTGCCGCTGTCCCGGCGTTGCTCATCCACGGCGGCGTCCCACTGACTTTTCAGATCGGTGACTTCGCGGGTGTACTCGGCGTCTACCTGATAGCTGCCCAGCGCCCCCAGCAGCGTTTCCAGACCCGTGCGGGCGTCGGCGACCAGGCTCAGCGCTCCCAGTTTGGCGGCGTCCATTGCCGCGACGTTCAGTCCGATCACCTTGACCTCTGGGTTCTGGAAGGCCGTTTTGCTGGCGGTCACGAAGTCGCCCAGCCGCGTGCCCACCGCCAGAATCAAATCGGCGTCGCGGGCCAGCCGGTTGGCAGCCAGTCCCCCGATGCTGCCGACTGGCCCAGCGTTCTGTGTGTGGTCCCAGCGCACCGCTCCCTTCCCGGCCTGCGACTCGCAGAAGGGAATGCCGGTGGCCTCAACGAGTGCGGCCAGTGCGTCCTGCGCCCCGCTGTAGATCACGCCGCCGCCGCCCACGATCAGCGGGCGCTTGGCTGAGCGGATCAGCGCCGCCGCCTGCTGAATCAAGTCCGACTCGGGCGGCGGTCTGCGAATGCGCCAGATTCGCTCCACAAAAAAGGCGGCGGGCCAATCATAGGCCTCGGCCTGCACATCCTCTGGCAAGCTCAGCACCACCGCGCCCGTCTCGGCGGGGTCAGTCAGCACCCGCAGGGCTTCGGGCAGCGCCGAGAGGAGTTGCTCTGGGCGCGAGATGCGGCTGTAAAATTTGCTGACGGGCCGAAAGCAGTCGTTGACCGACAGGTCGTGTTCAGATGGATGTTCCAACCCCTGTAACACCGGATCGGGAATGCGGTTGGCGAAGTGGTCGCTGGGCAGCAGCAGCACCGGCAAGCGGTTGACTGTAGCCAGCGCAGCACCAGTAATCATATTGGTGCTGCCCGGCCCCACGCTGGCAGTGCAGGCGTAGGTCGCCAGCCGGTTTTTATGCCGGGCGAACGCCGAGGCGATATGCACCATGCCCTGCTCGTTTTGCGGGCGATAGGTGGGTAAGTTCAGAGCGTCGCCGTATTCCTCCAACGCCTGCCCTAATCCTGCCACGTTGCCATGCCCGAAGATGCCCCAGACGCCGGGGATCAGCCGCTGACGTAACCCGTCCTGCTCGCTGTACTGCGCTGCCAGCACCCGGATCAGCGCTTGCGCAACGGTCAGGCGAATCGTTTTTTCTGTGTTCATGCTGACTCCACTTGCTCCATCCATTCCCTCCCGAACTCCTGAACCCGCACCGTTTCGCCGCTGACCAGCGCGTGCTGCGCGGCCAGAGCCAGCCTGAGCGAATGAAGCGCGTCTCGCACTGAGGGTGTCAATGTGCGGCCCGCCTGCACCCCCTCAGCAAAAGCAGTGATCTCGGCGGCGTAGGCCTCGGCAAAGCGCTCGCTGAAGTGGCGGGGGCGGTCATGATGCACGCCCGCCGCATCGTACACGCTCAAATCCGGCTGCTTGTCACGCTCGATGTGCAGCCGCCCGCGCTCGCCCAGTACTTCAGTGCGGATGTCGTAGCCGTAGGCGGTTCGCAGGCCAACTTCCAGCGTGCCAAGTGCACCGTTCTCAAATCTCAGCAGCGCCACTGCCGTGTCGTGTTCGCCGTGCTGGGCCAGTTCAGGCTTGACAATCGCCCCGCCGATGGCCCGCACCTCGGCCACCTCGCCCACCATAAAGCGGGCCAAGTCAAGGTCATGGCCGCCCATGTCTACCAGCAAGCCGCCTGCGCCGACCAAGTATTCGGTGGGCGGCGGTTCAGGGTCGCGGCCCACCGCCCTAAATCCTTCTAGTCGCCCCAGATCGCCCGCGTCTATCCGTGCTTTGGCGCTGACATAAGCCGGATCGTAGCGGCGCTGAAAGCCCACCTGATTCGGCACGCCCGCCGCTTCCACCGCTCTGACGGCGCGAACGGCGTCTTCTAAAGTTTTGGCGAGTGGCTTCTCGCTAAAAATGGCTTTGCCTGCTCTGGCCGCTGCTTCGATGGTGTCGGCGTGGGTTCCAGCGGGCGTGCTGATGAGGACGGCTTGTACATCCGGCTGCGACAAGACTTCTTCCAAACTGGTGCTGGCCCGTGCGCCGAGTTGCGCGGCCACTCTCTCCGCATTCTGGGCATTTACGTCCATCACCCAAGTGACTTGAACGCCGCTGAGCCGGGTGAGGACATTGGCGTGCGCCTGCCCCATCCGGCCCGCCCCGATCAGGGCGCACTGCAAGACGGGCTTCATCGTTTGACTTCTGGATGTGTGAAGGAGGGAAAGCAGAGCGTGGTCTTGATCATCAACAAACTCCAGAGTTGAATTGAACTGGATAATTAGGAAGGAGTAGAGCGCTTCTTGGCCTCAAACTGCGCCTTGACCTGATCCTGGTGGGCCATTTCACTGAGTTCCACACTCAGTTCTTCGAGCGCCTCGCCGCCCGCCATCATCTCCAGCAGAGCCTCGCGGCTGGTCTGCTCGCGTTCAAACGTCCCGTAACTGCGCCCCCGATTCAGGATGGTGAAGGTGTCGCCCACTGCCCAGGCGTGGTGGACATTATGGGTGATGAAGACTACGCCCAAGCCCTTAGCCCGCGCCTGAAGCACGTATTTGAGCACCATCGCCGCTTGGTTGACGCCCAGAGCGCTGGTCGGCTCGTCTAAGATCAGCACTTTCGCGCCGAAGTAAACGGCCCGCGCAATCGCCACGCATTGCCGTTCGCCACCGGATAAAGTGCCCACCGGCTGATCGGGGTCGCGCACGTCGATGCCGATTTTCTTGAGTTCCTCGCGGGCAATTTTGGTGGTGGTGACTTCGTCCAGTACCCGGATGCCCAGCAAACTGCGAGTCGGCTCGCGGCCCAGAAAGAAATTGCGCTTGATGCTCATCAGCGGCAGCATGGCGAGGTCTTGAAAGACGGTGGCGACTCCGCTTTCCAAGGCCGCTCTGGGCGAGTCCAGCACGGCCTTCTTGCCCTCGATCTGCACCTCGCCCTCGCTGGGCTGATGCACCCCCGACAGCACTTTAATCAGCGTGCTTTTGCCCGCGCCGTTGTCACCGAGCAGGCAATGCACCTCGCCCGCGAAGACTTTCATGTTGATGTCTTTGAGGGACGTGACCGGGCCAAAATACTTGCTGACTCCTGCCACCTCGATGACTGGAGTTCCAGTGCGGTTGACTGGGGTGCTCACTTTTTCCTCCGGCTCAGCATCGAGCGGCCCCGCAGTGCATTGTTGAGCACCACTGCGCCCAGAATCATGCCGCCGACCATAACCTGAAACCAGTCCGAATCCACGCTGGTATAGATGATGCCCTGCTGCACCATCCCCAGAATCAGTGCGCCGATGCTGGCTCCGATGACACTGCCGTACCCGCCGGTCAGCAGGCAACCGCCGATCACTGCTGCCGCCACCGTGTTGAGTTCGAGCTGGGTGCCGCGCAGCACATCGGCGCTGCCGTATTTGGTGACCTGAATGATAGCCACCAGCGTGGCCGCCATCGCCGTCATCATAAACAGCACCGTCTTGACCCGGCGCACCGGCACGCCCACGTTGCGGGCCGCGTTGGCGTCGCCACCCACTGCGAAAATCCAGTTGCCGAAGCGCGTCGAATTGAGAATGAAGCCCATGATGATGGTCAAAATCAGCCACCACCACACCGAGGCGGGCACGCCAAACAGATCGCCGCTGAACAGGCGGCCCAGCGGTGTATTGACCTGATCGCTGATGCCCTGCACCAAAGTCAGGTTGGTAATCAGTTTGGTGAAGCCGAGTGCGCCGCCGCGCAACACGAACAGCATGGCCAGCGTGACAATAAAGCTGGGAAGTCCCGTTTTGAGCACCAGCCAGCCATTGAGCCAGCCGATGGCGGCGGCCACCACGAAGGTGATCAGAATGGCCAGTGCCAGCGGCAGGTGTCCGTAATCGGGATGCACCAGAAGCGCCAGCACGATACCCGCCACGCCCAGCATCGAGCCGACCGAGAGGTCAAACTCCCCGCCGATCATCAGCAGACCCACGAACACCGAAACAATGCCGACCTGCGCGGCGACTTCCAGATAATTGACTGTGCCGCTCAGCGACAAAAACCCGGAACCGCCCGCCGCAGCGGTGAAGATGAAAAAGACCAGCAACAGTCCGGCAAGTGCGCCGAACTCGGGCCGGGCGATCAGGCGTTGCCAGGGGCTGAGCGTTTGAATTCGCTCGTCGCGGGCGGCAGGTTCAGTGGTCATGCAGTGCCCTTTGTCATGCAGCCTCCTTCAGGAAAGCGGCCAGCCCACATCGCTTGGGGCTGACCACATAAAACCGGCGCGGGGAAGAAATTGGATATTCTCCCCGCTTAGGCGTCAGCGGATGCCTTTCTTGGCCAGATCGACCACCTGTTTGGCGTTTTGCTGAGTCACGAAGCCGGGTCCGGTGTAAATGATCGGGCTGGCCGTCATCAGGCCGTAGCGCTTGTAGTTGGTCAGCAGCACCACCGGCATATAGCCTTGCAGCCATTGTTGCTGGTCAATGGCGAAGGTCATCTTGCCCGCCGTGAGGGCGTTCAGCACATCGGGGCTGAGATCGAAGGTGCCGAATTTGACAGTTTTGAGTTTGCCGCTCGCTTCCAGCGCGGCCAGTACCGGGGTGGCGGCGCTGGGGCCGAGGGTCAGCACGCCGTTGATGGTGGGATTTTTCTGCATGTAAGCAGTGATGGCGTTTCTGATGCCCGTCGGGTCAGCCAATTTGACCGGCAGCACGTCGCCCTTGATCCCCAGCCCGTCGAAGAAGCCCTTGCAGCGGGCGTCGAGCGAGGCGTTGCCGACTTCCTGGTTGATGCAGACCGCTTTGGTGACGCCCAGCGACTTCATGCGTTTGCCTGCGCCCACGCCCGCCGGGTACTCGTCCTGGCCCACGTGCGCCAGGATGCCGAGCTTCTCGGCCACGTCGCTGCCGGAGTTCATCGACACCACCGGAATGCCCGCCTTGACCGCGCGGGTGATCGCCGCGCTCAGCGCCGTCTTGTCGGGAATGGTGACGATCAGGCCATCGGGCTTACTAGCCACAGCCGCGTCAATCAGCTGGCTCATGCGCACCATGTCAAAGGTGTCGGGCGCACGCCACTCGACGCGCACGCCCATTTCCTTGGCGGCTTCCTCGGCCCCGTTCTTGGCCACACTCCAAAACGGGTCGGAGGCCTGACCGTGCGACACCACCACGATCCGCAGGGGAGTTTGGGCGGCGGCCAGAGAGGCAAAAGCAAACAAGCTGAGCAGGGCGATCTTTTTCATGATTTTCTCCTTGAACTTGAACCCTTGATCTGAAGCACGGGCTAGAGGGGCGAGATGAACGAACGGGCAGCGAATCAACTCTCTATTCTGAGAACGTGGCAAAGCGTCTGCGGAGCGCTCAGCTCGAACTGGGCTACGGAGGGGCGGTCGAGCCCCTGGGAATAAAAGGGGCTTCCAGCCGCAGGTGTTGAGGCTCACCGCCTTCCAGCGCCCGCACCAACACTTCGCAGGCCCGCTTGCCCAGCTCATACGTGGGCTGCGCAACCACGCTGATCGGCGGCTCGTGAAGCAGCATCAAGCGCGAGTCGTCGAAGCTGGCCAGTGAGAGGTCACGGGGAATCTTGAGGTTCAGGCTCCGCAGGGCGATAATCGCGCCCACCGTCATCTCATGGTTGCTGACAAAAAGGGCAGTGGGCCGCCGCGCAGCTTCCGCGAGCAGACTCAGCGCCGCTGCTCGCCCACTGGCTTCGAGGTCGTTGCCGTAGCGCACCAGCGTTTCGTCGTAGGCAATTCCCGCTTCCTGTAAAGCCTGAACGTACCCTTCAAAACGGGCGCGGGCGGTGCTGATGTGGAGCTGGCCAAAAATTGCCCCGATATTGCGGTGGCCCAGCGCGGTCAGGTGACGCACGGCTTCCAGCGCTCCCTGACGGTTTTGCGCCTGCACCGTGTGGGTACCTGTCAAACCCGATTCGCGGTCGAGTTCCACCACCGTCAGGCCCTGAAGCAGCTTCTGGTGCTGACGGGTATGCGCGGTGGGAATCAGGATCAGGCCCTGCGGCATGTGGCTCCGCAACGTCAGCAGCGCTTCGCGCTCACGGCTTTCCGAGTCGTCACTGGTAAACAAGATGACATTGAGGTCGTTTTGCTCTGCCGTGTCCTGAACCGCCTTGACCAAGGTGGCGTGAAAGGGATTGAGATCAGTGACCACCAAGCCGATGCTGCGCGATCCTTGCTGCCGCAAGCTGCGGGCCAGCTCGTTGGGTCGGAAGCCAGTGGCCTGCACCGCGTTCATCACCCGCACTCGGGTGCGCTCGGCCACCAATTCTGGCCGGTTGAGCGTTCTGGAAACCGTCGCCGCCGAGACTCCAGCTAGTTTGGCAATTTCAGCGAGTCGGTTCACCTTCACCTCCAAAAGCCGGGATCACCAAAGATGAGAGAGATGCAAACGTTTGCAGCACGCGGCGGAACTTGAAAGAAGGGTCAACCCAACTTGCTCTATGGACTTTAAATGAAGATTTATATTTACCTTAACCAGCCCGCAGCGACTTGTCAAGGCGGAGGTACGAGGCTCATAAAGCGCCCGCAGAGAAGAGGGGGAAGTATTGGCAGCCTGATCGGGTGCGGCGCTCCGCTGCCTTGAAGGCCAACTCCGAATGCCCAAGATTCATGTCAATCTCGTATGGGCAGAAGAGAGATGTATGGCTGTTCAAATGTTAAAGAGTTGACTCCGTTTCTTTGTGTTTCGACAAACACCTTATGAGCGGCGCAGCGCACTCAGGACGCCCGCCGCGATTTCTTCCACGCTGGTGCTGGTGGTGTCTCTCACCGGCAAACCCACACGCTGAAATAAGCGCTCGGCGCGGCGAACCTCGAACTCGCACTGCTCAAGGCTGGCGTAGCGGCTGGCCGCCTTGCGCTGGGTGCGGATGGCGTGCAGGCGGCGCGGATCAATGGTCAGACCATACAGCTTACCACGGTGCTTTTCCAGCGGCAGCGGCAAGCTCTCACGCTCAAAGTCGTCTTCGGCCAGCGGGTAATTGCTGGCGCGGATACCGTGTTGCAGGGCTAAAAATAGGCTGGTGGGGGTCTTGCCCACCCGGCTGACCCCCACCAGAATCACGTCGGCCAACCCGTACTGCTTATCTCCCACGCCGTCGTCGGTGGCCAGAGCGAAGTCCAGCGCCTCCATGCGCCCCAGATACGCGCTGGTGTCGTGCATGTCGTGGTAGCCGCCCACGGTACGCGCCGCCGTCTGCCCCAACTCCACCTCCAACTCGTTGATGCCGGGGGTCAGCAAATCGAACAGGTGGGCCGGAGAAGCCTGCAACTCGGCCAGCACCTCCGGCTGAGTGATGGTGGTAAAGAGAATCGGGCGCTCTCCCGCCGCGCTCAGCGCCGTGACCTCCTGCGCCACCGCCCGCGCCGCCGCCACATCTGCGGTGAATGGCCGGGCAATGTAGCGCAGCGGCTGCCCCGGAAAATGCGCCAATAGAGCGCGGGCGATATTGTCGGCGGTCAGGCCGGTGTGGTCACTGACGATCAGCACCGGGCGGGCAGGCGGAGTGGTGGTGGGCATGCCTTCAGGGTGACAGGTTTGAGGCCGGGTGTCTCCCCGAGCGGAACAGCCCGCGTCCCGAACGCCCAAACCCGCTAAGCTGTAGGGGTATCCAACACTAATCCGGCTGCTTCCCGCACGTTATTGCCCATACCAACGGAGAAAACCCATGCAGATGACCAGAGCGTTCCAAACACTAAGGATGACCGACGTGGACACGGTGGGCGGCAAGAACGCCTCCATCGGCGAGATGATTCATGGGCTGGCAGCGGCCGGGGTGCGGGTGCCGGGGGGCTTTGCCACCACCGCCGACGCCTTTCGGTTGTTCCTGGCTGAAAATAGAATCGAGGAAAAGATCAACGCCCGCCTCTCGGCGCTGGATGTGAATGACGTGGTGGCGTTGGCCGCTGCGGGCAAGGAAATCCGCGCCTGGGTGGAAGCGGCGGCGCTGCCAAAAGAGCTGGAAGACGCAGTCCGCACTGGTTACGAGGAGATGGCCCGCGAATCTGGCGTCACCGATCCCGACGTGGCCGTGCGCTCCAGCGCCACCGCCGAAGATTTGCCCGAAGCCAGTTTCGCCGGGCAGCAGGAAACCTTCCTGAACGTGCGCGGCATCGACAGCGTGCTGCACCATGCCCGCCTCGTCTTTGCTTCTCTCTACAACGACCGGGCCATCAGTTACCGCGTCCACCAGAATTTCGCGCACGCGGAAGTGGCGCTGTCCGCCGGGATTCAGCGGATGGTTCGCACCGATCTGGGCGTGTCGGGTGTGGCCTTTACCCTCGACACCGAGAGCGGCTACCGCGACGCGGTGCTGGTCACCGCCGCCTACGGTCTGGGCGAACTGGTGGTGCAGGGCGCGATCAACCCCGACGAGTTCTTCGTCTACAAACCCGCGCTGAAGGCGGGCAAGAAAGCCGTGCTGCGCCGCACTCTGGGCAGCAAGGCCCGCAAGATGATCTACGCTGACGGCGGCGGCGTGGACAGCGTGGACGTATCTATGGAAGAGGCGCAGCGGTTCTGTCTCTCCGACGCCGACCTGACCGAACTGGCGCGGCAGTGCGTCGCCATCGAAGACCACTACCAGCGCCCGATGGACATCGAATGGGGCAAAGACGGGCGCGACGAGCAAATTTACATTTTGCAAGCCCGACCGGAAACGGTGCAGAGCCGCAGCGGGCGCACGCTGGAACGCTTCGAGATCAGCGTCGGCGGCACTGTTCTGGTGGAGGGCCGCGCCGTCGGCAACCGCGTGGGCAGCGGCACCGTGCGGGTGGTCAGCGACATCTCACAGATGGCCAGTGTGCAGGACGGCGACGTGCTGGTGGCCGACATGACCGATCCCGACTGGGAACCGGTGATGAAGCGTGCCAGCGCCATCGTGACCAACCGGGGCGGGCGCACCTGCCACGCGGCGATCATTGCCCGCGAGCTGGGCATTCCCGCCGTGGTGGGCAGCGGCGACGCTACCCGTATGCTCAAAAGTGGACAGGAAGTCACGGTGTCATGTGCCGAGGGCGACACCGGCTACGTGTACGAGGGCAAACGCAACTTCAAGATTCACCGCATCGAGCTGGACGCCATGCCCGACGTACCGATGAAGATTATGATGAACGTGGCCTCGCCAGACCGGGCCTTCTCGTTTGCTGCGCTGCCCAACGAGGGCGTGGGACTGGCCCGCGTGGAATTCATTTGCTCGACCGTGATTGGCGTCCACCCCCGCGCCCTGCTGGATTACCCGGATGTGCCGGAAGACGTGAAGACCCAGATTGAGGAGCGCATCCGGGGCTACGCCTCGCCCCGCGACTTCTTCCGCGACAAATTGATGGAGGGGGTGGCCAACATCGCCGCCGCCTTCGCGCCCAAGCCCGTGATCGTGCGCCTGAGCGACTTCAAGAGCAACGAGTACGCCCACCTTATCGGCGGCGCGGCCTACGAGCCGCACGAGGAAAACCCGATGATCGGTTTCCGGGGGGCCAGCCGCTACCGCAGCCCCGACTTCGCCGCCGCCTTCGCGCTGGAATGTGAGGCAATGAAAGCCGTGCGCGACGACATGGGCCTGACCAATGTGCAGATCATGATTCCCTTCGTCCGTACGGTGGGCGAGGCCAAAACCGTGCTGGAGATTCTGGAGAAGAACGGCCTCAAGCGCGGTGAGAACGAGCTCAAGATCATCATGATGTGCGAGATTCCCAGCAACGCTATTCTGGCCGAGCAATTTCTCGAACTGTTTGACGGCTTTTCGATTGGCAGCAACGACCTGACCCAGTTGACGCTGGCACTCGACCGCGATTCGGGGCTGGTGGCTGACCTGTTCGACGAGCAAGACCCGGCGGTGCTGGCGCTGATGGCGCAGGCGATTGCCGCCGCCAAAAAACACGGCAAATACATCGGCATCTGTGGTCAGGGGCCAAGCGATCACCCGGCGCTGGCCGCGTGGCTGATGGAGCAGGGGATCGACTCGGTGAGCCTGAATCCGGATTCGGTGCTGGCGACTTGGCTTCATCTGGCCGAGGGAGCCAAAGCGAGAGCTTAGGACAAATACGCCGTATACGCCCGCCGGGGTGAAGGGAAGTCCAGTCTGAGGTCGGGAGCTGAGCGGTAGACTAACGGCCATGACCATTGACGCTGTCGGCCAAGTTATCTACACGCGGGGCCAGCAACCCGAAAGCCAGCACAACGTGCACCTTGCCGTGATGGACGCCCAGGGCCGCCTGCTGGCCCACTGCGGAAACCCCCAACTGGTAACGTTTCCCCGCAGCAGCAGCAAGCCAGTGCAGGCCCTGCCACTCGCTCTGGCAGCGCCCGAGTTGCCATCAGATGAACTGGCCATCGCCTGCGCCAGCCACGCCGGAACGCCCCGGCATCTAGCGGTGGTGGAGCGTCTGCTGGCCCGCTCAGGGAGCAGCGTGGCCGACTTGCACTGCGGCACGCATCCGCCGTTTGATCCGGAAACCGCCGCCGATCTGATCCGGCGCGGCGAGAAGCCCACACCGCTGCACCACAACTGCTCCGGCAAACATGCCGGGATGCTGCTGGCCTGCACGCTGATGGGCTGGCCGCGTGAAGGCTACACCGAGCCGGATCATCCCTTGCAGCGCCGCATCCGGGAACTGCACGCCGAACTGGCCGGCCTCGCTCTGGACGAAGTGCGGGTCGGCACCGACGGGTGCAGCGTACCGGCCTTCGCGCTGCCGCTGAGCGGGGCAGCGCGTATTTTCGCCCGACTGGCGGCTCCCGGCGGCGAGTCTGCGGCGGGGCTGGAACGCATTTTTCAGGCGATGCGGGCGCATCCCTTTTTGATCGCTGGCCCTGAGCGGCTGGACACCACCCTGATGCCGCTGGTACCGGGACTGGCCGCTAAGATGGGGGCCGAAGCGTTCTACGGACTGGCCCTGCGTCAGACACCGCATGGACCGCTGGGCGTCACCTTCAAGGTGATCGACGGCGGTGAGCGGGCCAGAGCCCACATCGCCCTGGCGCTGCTCGAGGCGCTGGGACTACCGCTGACGGACGAACTGAGCGCCCTGGCTCCCAGCACGCAGTTCAACTGGGCCGGGCGTGAAGTGGGTCAGGTGCAGGTGCGCTTGCCACTGATCTGGGCCTAGAGGCGATACCGCTACATCAGGTTCAGTTAGCCTCGAAAACAACTCGGCCATGTTTCAGGCCATCACGGTTCAAACTTCACAACGCGCACGGCTGAGGCTCTATTCGTTTTCCTACCTCCATCAAGCTCAGAAAGGCGCGGACAACGTCCGGATCAAAGTGCTGACCCGACTGCCGTTCAATCTCCAAAACGGCGTCCTCGTGGCTCCAAGCCTTCTTGTAGGGACGTTCGCTGATCAAGGCGTCGTACACGTCACAGACCGCGAAGATCCGCGCACTCAGGGGAATGTCTGTTCCGGCGAGGCCGTCCGGATAACCGCTGCCATTCCAGCACTCATGGTGCGAGCGGATGACATCCAGCGTTGGTGTGGAGAGTCCGGCGATCCGGGTGGCCAATTCATGCCCCTGGACGACGTGTGGAATGAACCCCCTAGAGAGGACCAACGGCCAAGCCACTTCGCCCCGACCAGCCGTTAGGCTGATCACAGCGCGAAGGAGCATTCATGCCAGGACG